>JAUZOX010000448.1 GCA_030706265.1 Bacteroidota bacterium
CATCTCTTTCTTTTTCCGGTCCGGATTGGCCCTGCGTTCAAACCCGTGCTAAAAAAATCCTAAAATCCTGCACCATCCAGGCTTAAAATCATTAAATAATGTTTTTAGATTCGGTAAGGAATCTCATGGCCAAGGTCGTATGTTTGCCGTATTTACGCCGTATCTATGCCGTATTTTTGCCGTATGACTGTATACGGCGTAAATACGGCATAGATACGGCAAACCATTGGCCTGTTTTTGGCTTAAATGATAACATCCAAAGAGGTCTCATCCTAATAATAGTTGACTATTCCAAGAATATTATGATATTCAAAAGGAAAATGCCATTATGAATTCACGGTTATAATAAGGAACAAGATGGAATTCACATAGGCTGTTTTTAATGTAAATGCATGAAACAGTTTTCACAATGCTTCCCTGAATGAATCATGCAGCCATAATAAAGGCCAAACCAATAAATTCATACCTGTATATTTTATTGACTGGATTACCTGTTTGATTTTCTTCCTGCTTTTCCACGGTATTAAGTGATGGATTCCCTTTCTTTCGATATTTCCAGTCGACAGATAAAGCCAAATCATAAGTTCGGTGTGCTCTGGTAAATTCACCGCAACATCACCCCCAGCATTAGCTTTGGCAAAGTCGGTATAACATCTGCCATCGCAGAGCCTCTTTTTCCCCGAATGCCTATCTCCTTTTATTATCTTCTTCTCAAAAAATCAAAATCTCTTTAGAATTCTTTTGTTCCTTTGCCTGAATTTTTTTTATGCATCTCTCTAATTTAATGCCATGAGAAAACTATTGATTGCTAGCTTATTACTATTTGCAACTCTCAGCTCGTTTGCACAGAAACAAGGGCCAGGAAGCATTACGGGAGTGATTTTGGATAAATCTTCAAACTCCGCTCTCGAATTTGCAAAGGTGATCCTCAAAAATAAAAAGGATAACACGGTCGTCCTGATGGCCATGACTGACAAGGATGGTAAGTTTTTATTAAGCGGTGTACCCTATGGGGATTATGTCATCGCTTACAGTTTTATCGGTTACCAGGATGCTGAATCACAGACAATACAGGTGGTTCCCAAACAAAAAAGAGTAGATATGGGCAGTCTCTACACGACAGCCACAAGCCAAACGCTGAATGAAGTCACGGTAACAGGCAAGCGGTCTACACTGGTCACCTCCATCGACCGCAAGACTTTCAATGTGGGATCTGACCTGATGAGCAAGGCCGGTTCGGTTAGCGACCTGATGCAAAACATCCCCTCCGTGCAGGTTGACGTGGATGGTAATGTCAGCATGCGGGGTTCCGACGATGTGACCATCCTGATCGACGGCAAACCCTCTGCCATGATGAAGCTCAACAGTGCTGCAGCTTTACAGCAAATTCCCGCCAGTGCTATCGAGCGGATTGAAATCATTGCCAATCCCTCCGCCAAATATAAACCCGACGGCACTTCAGGAATCATCAATCTGGTGATGAAAAAGGACAAGGGGCTTGGCCTCAATGGCAATGTCACCGCCAATGTCGGTAATGACGAGCGGGAGAATGTCAATGCCATGATCAATTATAATCCCGGAAAGTTAAATGTTTTCGCAAGCTTCGGTTTCAAGCAGGATGCCCGTAACCGCATCAATGACATTACCACCAGGACATCTGATGCAGGTCAGCTGGTAGATGCCTCCCGCACGCATGGCACTGGCTCTTCCAGACCCGTCTACAACCTGGCCACTGCCGGAGCCGACTACAAGTTCAACGATCACAACAAACTCAGCATCTCTGGCAACTATAATTACCGTTTCCAGCGGCAGCACGATGTCTCGACCTATATGCTGCAAAACGCCCTTGGCGATGCCACGCTGGATTATGACCGGGCTCGGCGATTACCCGAAACAGAATCCGATCTTGAAATCACCTCCTCGTTTCAACATCAGTTCGACAAGGAAGGTCACGAGCTGGATATCAATTACATGTATTCCCACACGCTAGAGGATGAAAACAACTACTATACGAACTACTACCGCAAGCCGGACACCATCACCCGTTACGACAACATGTTTTATCATCATATCAACAATGAATCCGAGTTCTCTGTTGAATATACCCGCCCCTATGCGGACAAGAGCAAGTTGGAATCGGGATATGTGCTTGAATATTTTAACAATAACATGAATCTCTTCCGTGATACCCTGGCCCTTGCATCCAACATCTGGAACCAGGATTTCACCCGTTCCAACCATTTTATCCGGTCGGAATACACCCATGTATTGTATGTCACTTATGAGAAGGAGGTGGGTAAGTTCAGTTTCCTGGCTGGACTGCGTTATGAAAATACGTTGACCAGGGCCAACCTCGTAACCAAAGATTCCATCATCAATATCAAGTACCCGCGTCTCTACCCTTCACTTCACCTGTCGTATGATCTGACCAAAGACCAAAAACTGCAGCTGAACTATAGCCACCGTATCCGCCGTCCACAGGACGAAGAGTTGAATCCCTTCCCCGAATATCAGGACTTGCAGAATGTGCGCATTGGAAATCCGCATTTGAAGCCTGAAGATATCCATTCTGTTGAGCTCGGTTACCAGATTAAAAAGAAGAACATCGCCCTAATCTCCACGCTCTATTACCGGTACAACTACAACGGGATCACCAGTATCGTAAACGATCTTGGCAATGGAGTGTTGCAGAGCACGCTGGAAAACCTATCGAAGAACCAGTCGTCAGGGCTCGAGCTGATCTTTTCCGGTACCCTTGGCAAGTTTGGAAATATCAATTTGTCGACCAATACCTTTTACAACACGATCGACGCCTCTTCACTTGGTTACAGCAACAATAAATCGATCTTTACCTGGTCGGCCAACGGAAGCATCGGGCTCGACCTGACCCGATCCACCGTATGGCAGATCAATTCAAATTATTCCGCCAAGGTGCTTACACCACAGGGAACCAGGATTCCTGGGTTTGTCATGAATACGGCATTAAAGCAGGAAGTATTCAAAAAGAAAGCATCCCTGATCCTGACCGTATCAGACATCTTTAACACTCTAAAGAATAGTTATATATTGGATACGCCTGATCTTTACCGAGATGAGATGCGCAAGCGTACTGCCCGCGTCGTCTACCTCGGCTTTGCCTACACTTTTGGAAACAACAAACAGAAAGAGAATTCAATAAAGTATGACAACCAGATGTAGTCTTAAATCTGTCCGTATAAACAGTTTTGTTGACTTAATCGGCAAACTTTTTATTATGAAGATTCTTTAATCCAATAACTACCTGTCATGAACGAGGGTGTCCCAATAAACGTTGAGACA
>JAUZOX010000449.1 GCA_030706265.1 Bacteroidota bacterium
ATTGCGGGCTGCATTTGCTGGTAGCCAGGCTGGCGTTGTCTTTGAAGAGGAAAAGCGCTTCGGTCTGGTTGTCAGGTTGGATAAAGACTATCGCCAGAGCCTGGACGATGTTAAAAATCTATCGGTTGGCTTACCTGGCGGAGGACAGATCCCTTTTTCACAAATTGCAGATGTATCAATACAGTCTGGACCGGCACAGGTGTCGCGCGAAGATACAAAACGAAGGATAACCGTCGGATTTAATGTGCGTAACCGGGATGTTCAAAGTGTAATCGAGGAGGTTACAAATAAAATCGATAAGCAGGTAAAGCTACCAGCAGGTTATTACATAACCTATGGTGGTCAGTTTAAGAACCTGGAAGCCGCAAAAAACAGGCTCGCATTTGCCGTGCCGGTTGCGTTGATTTTAATATTCATATTACTGTACTTTACCTTTAAATCAGTAAGGCAAACTTTACTCATTTATTCTGCGGTTCCTTTATCGGCCATTGGAGGTGTTTTTGCCTTGTGGTTACGGGGAATGAACTTTTCCATTTCGGCCGGGGTGGGTTTCATTGCTTTGTTTGGAGTGGCGGTCCTCAATGGGATAGTATTGATTGCCGAATTCAACAGATTGGAGAAGGAAGGCATAAGCGATATTACAGAGCGAGTGATAAAAGGCTTACAAATACGCTTGCGTCCGGTTATCATAACAGCCGCCGTGGCCTCACTCGGCTTTTTACCGATGGCCTTGTCAACATCGGCAGGGGCAGAAGTGCAAAAGCCATTGGCAACCGTTGTTATTGGTGGCCTTATCACTGCAACGTTACTCACATTAATAGTTCTTCCCGTGTTTTATGTCATTTTTTCATCACAAACCTTTAAGTTCTCTTTTAAAAGTAAAGCTGCGAAAATACTTCCTATACTCGTATTGTTACTTACCGGTCCAGCCTTCATAAATGAAGTAAAGGCACAAAAGGCAAAGCCCATCAGTTTACACGATGCAATTCAATTGGCATTGGATAGTAATCTGGCTGTTCGCGCTGCCAATTATTCCGTTGAAGCGGGAAAGGCCCTTAAAGGTGCTGCATTGGATTTGGCCAAAACAAATCTGGACATGGGATATGGCCAGTTTAATTCATATTCCAGAGACAATAACTTTACGATTTCACAGACTTTTTCTTTCCCTACGGTCTACATCAACCAAAGCAAGTTAGCCGATACAAAAGTGAAGAGCAATGAATGGCAGTTAAAAGGTTCCCAGCTTGAAATAGCCACGCAAGTAAAGCAGGTTTATTGGCAACTGGCCTATCTCTACTCCCTGCAAAAGCTGTTAATCTATCAGGACAGCTTGTATTCCGGTTTTCAAAAGGCAGCCGAATTACGATCCGAAACCGGTGAAACCAATCATCTGGAGATGATCACAGCGCGTTCGCAAAGCCTGGAAGTGAAGAATCATTTGAGGCAGGTGAATGCAGATATCGGTATTTCAAGCCGTAATCTTCTGACATTGTTAAATACCCGTGAAGCGCTTTGTCCTGTCGATACTGTATTAAAACGGTTAACCTATATTCCTGCGACCGATAGCTTTGCATTTATACAGAATCCCGCATTGGGTTATCAGCAGCAACAGATAGAAGTTTCACGCATTGAAAAGGAGCTGGAGCGTAGTCGTATGTTGCCTGATTTCAATATCGGACTATACAGTCAAACGATGATTGGAACACAGGATGTAGATGACCTACCGCGGACATTTGGAAGAGGTGATCGTTTCACGGGTATTCAGGCTGGCATAGCAATACCCATTTGGTTTGTGCCTTTTACTTCTAAAATCAAAGCCGCTAAAATCAATGAAAACATTGCCCGTATTAATGCGGATAATTATGCCAAAAGCCTTTCGGGCAATTATCATACATTACTCGATGAATATAGCAAGTATTTGGGAAGTGTTGAATATTATGAAAAACAGGCTATTCCTGAAGCTGATTTAATTATTAAACAATCAACCCAAAGCTATCAAGGCGGGGCAATGGGTTATCTCGATTATGTGTTGAGCCTTTCCAGGGCATTGGATATAAAGCAAAATTATTTGGATGCACTCAACAATTATAACCAAACCATAATCAATATTGATTTTATTATTGGTAAAATGTTTTAAACATGAGTATTATGAAGAAATGCAGTTTAATTTTTAAAGTCATTATATCATTCTTCTTTATTGTCCTGGTATCATGCAATGGGGGAAAGAAAAATGGGGAAGCTGTTAAAGACACCGAAACACTGCCTGACAACATTGTAGAAATGCGGGCCGACCAAATCAGGGTTGCTGATATCAATACGGGGACCATCGAACAACGTCTTATGAGCGGAACGTTGAAAGTGAGCGGTACCATTACCGTATCGCCTGAAAATCTTGCAACCGTCTGTGTGCCAATGGGCGGTTTCATCAAAAGCACAAATCTGATGCCAGGCAGTGCCGTCCGTAAAGGTCAGACGCTTGCCGTAGTCGAAAATCAGGAATTTATCGAGCTCCAGCAAAAATACCTTGAATGTAGCAGCCAACTCGAATACAGTGAAGCGGAATACAAAAGGCAGAAGGAACTCTATAAAGAAAACGTAAGCGCTGCTAAAACTTTTCAACAAACAACGGCCGATTTTAAAATTCTCAGGGCACAGGTAAAAGCACTGGGGCAGAAACTCGCCTTAATTGGCATCAATGCAGATAAACTGCGTGTTGACAATATCACACGTTCTGTTGCGCTCAAATCCCCCATTTCAGGATATATAAAAACCGTGAATGTCAATATCGGCAAATTCGTTTCACCCACGGATGTATTGTTTGAAATTGTAAACAGTAATAAACTTTTCCTTGAGCTTACCTTGTTTGAGAAAGATGCGGATAAAGTAAGCAAAGGTCAGAAAATACATTTTTTTACCAACAACATGGCCGAACAGCATGAAGCAGTGGTATATCAAACAGACAAATCGATCAATGCTGATAAAACCTGTAAGGTACATGCATGTGTAACCTGTAAATGCAAAAACATTTTGCCGGGAATGTATGTAAATGCCACTATCGACGCCTCAACCGACAAAGTTACCGCCCTGCCATCTGAAGCCGTTGTTAATTTTGATGATAAGGATTACATCTTTATTTTCGATAAAAATAAAAAGGAAAACGGGAATCCCATAACCCAATATCGTATGATAGAAGTGCACAAGGGGGTTGTGGATAGAGGATATACTCAGGTTATTTTGCCGCAAAATTTTAATATCAAAACATCGAAGGTGGTCACCCGGGGGGCTTATAACTTGCTTTCGGCCAAGAAGA
>JAUZOX010000045.1 GCA_030706265.1 Bacteroidota bacterium
ACTGAAGTCGAACATGAACTCCCATATAGCCAGCCGGGAGATCCAAACGGCATTCATGGACAGTTTAGACGGGCCCGTGTTACTGCAGAGGGAAACTACCTCGTTTCTTTTCTCACCATGAACTGTGTTGTGGAATACGACAAAGATTTCAAAGAAATCTGGAAATACAATATCCCGTCACCCTGGGCCGCCATCAGGCTAAAGAATGGCAACACGCTGATCACCGACGAAAAAGAATGGCTTACACGCGAAGTGAATGCCAGGAGCGAAACGGTATGGGAATTTAATTGCAAAACGGATCTGCCGGCAGAATACCAGTTTACATCCGCACCGCAATCCTGCACCAGACTAGCCAACGGTAACACCATTTTCTGTTCACGCGGCAAACAAGGGAAAGGCCCTCAACTTATCGAAGTCACCAAAGACAAGAAGGTGGTTTGGGTATTGCAGGATTGGAAAGATATCGGCGACGGTACCGCAGTGCAGATTCTGGACGATCCGGGCATTCCTGAAATCCCAGGGCAATCGGAACACTAAATTATAATGACAAGATCAGAGTTCCATATTTTGGTGTCACGCAATATATTAACAGCTGTAGTTCTGAAATCATAATGTTTAAGTCTGTCTAGAAATTAATCAACTACCTATTTATGAATAAAAGTACTTTTCTTCTTGTTTTATTTTTTATGGTTTTTTCAAATGTTCTTTTTGCACAAAAGAACATTAAACTTATTGATACCAAAGACAAATCTACCACATCCACTCTTGTCAAGGATGCGCTCGCCAACGCTGCAGAACCGGTATTGCTATTCGACGACAAAACTCTCAATGGATGGATTCAGATTCCAACCAATTCATGGGAAGTCAAGGACAGCACGATCGCCAGCCTTGGTAAGGGCCAAGGTGTGCTTTATACAACCAATCATTACGACCAGTATCGGTCTATGTTCACCGTGCGGCATGTGAACGGCAATCCCGAATACAAGGCTGACGTGCTCTTATTCTGCACCCCTCCGCCGGAAGGGCAGGAGGGGGCAGACGCGCTGGCCGGCATTCAGTATCCGGTACCCGAGGGCCGCTATTAATATCATCGACCGGGTCACAACAACGGCGGCGATGATGCGTTGGCACTGTTTTCAAGAGGCCCTGCCGACTTTCATGAATGGAGCCGGGTCGTACTTATGGATACCAGGACCGGCACCGCTCGCTTTGCCGTCGCGCAGCCCATTGACAGCAACGCGGTCGAGGTGGGTGCTTTCAAGGATTCCACCGCCGGCAAGAGAGGTCCGTTCGCCTTCCAGATGCACAACGGCGGTTTAGATGAGTATAAAGGACATCACAATAGAAGTCGATCCGGTAGTCAATGACCTGATTACAACGAAATAATTGTTTCAGGAATTATGCTCAAGCACACCTTTCCAATGTCAATATCGGGGGGGCGTGAAAAAAGAATTTTTATCGCTGATTCTTCTCAAATAAATAATAAAACAATTTAAAAATCAAATTTTCCAATGAAAATCACAATTACAAAGCTACGATGGTCACTAGCTATTGCGCTGTGTTTCATCTTTTGTGCCGGGAGCCTCTCTGCAGAACCGCTTGAATTAAAATCACCTAATGGTGAGTTGAAAATCAGCATTGAGTTGAAAGACAAAATATCCTACAACATTTCCTACGGGCAGGATGAGTTGTTGAAAAATTGTTCATTACAACTGGACCTTCAAAACGAATCGTTGGGAATGAATCCTAAATTGCAAAGTAAAAAAGTTTTTACAATTAACGAAACGTTAAAGCCAACGATTCCTTTTAAAAATGCAACTGTAAAAAATAATTGCAATGTATTATTACTCAACTTTGAAAATAATTTTTCGATAGAGTTTCGTGCATATAACGACGGTGTAGCTTATCGTTTTATCACTCGCAAAAAAGGAGAGGCAATTGTACTCAACGAGGACTTTGGTATTCAATTTCCAACCACTTATTTATCGCATTTGTCGTTTACAGGATCATTCAGAAGTCCTTATGAACACCCGTATTCACATGTGAAAACAACCGATTACAAGGAGAACGATCGCATGACGGTTTTACCCGTTTTACTTGAAACAGACAAGCAATACAAGATTCTTATCTCGGAAGCCGATTTATTGGATTATCCATGTATGTTTCTTAAAAGTACAGGTAATAATGGCATGAAATCAGCTTTCCCTAAATATCCTTTGGAGTTTGGCGATGATGGTGATCGGAGTTTGAAAATCACAAAAGAAGCCGATTATATTGCTAAAACATCAGGTACACGCAGTTTCCCATGGCGCTTTTTTGTTATAACAAAAGAAGATAAACAGTTAGTTGAAAATGATATGGTTTTTAAATTGTCAAGACCAAATGTATTGGGTGATATTAGTTGGGTTAAACCGGGACAAGTAAGCTGGGACTGGTGGAATGCTACTTTCTCACCTTATGGTGTTGATTTTAAATCGGGTATCAATACTGCTACTTATAAATATTATGTAGATTTTGCATCTAAATTTGGAATTCCATACATCATTCTTGATGAAGGCTGGTCAAAAACAACCCGCGATCCTTTTAATGCAAATCCAGATTTGAATTTACCCGAATTAATACAATACGCTAAAGAAAAAAATGTAAAATTAATACTTTGGTTGTCGTGGTTGACTGTTGAAAATAACTTTGACCTGTTCAAAAAATACAGCGAATGGGGCATTTCTGGTGTTAAAATCGACTTCATGAACCGCAGCGATCAATGGATGGTAAATTATTATGAACGTGTAGCCAAAGAGGCCGCAAAATATAAAATGTTTGTTGATTTCCATGGGGCTTTTAAACCTGCCGGTATGGAACGCGCTTACCCCAACATATTATCGCAAGAAGGGGTATTGGGATTGGAGCAAGGTGGAAACTGTAAACCCGATAACAGCATTTTCCTTCCATTTATCCGAAATGCGGTAGGTCCTATGGATTTTACTCCCGGAGCAATGATCAACATGCAACCGGAAGTTTATCAAGCAGCGCGTCCAAACAATGCAGGTGTGGGAACAAGGGTAAATCAGTTGTCTATGTTTGTTATTTTCGAAAGCGGATTGCAAATGTTGGCTGATAATCCCACCCTTTATTATCGTGAACGTGAATGTACCGATTTTATCACAAGCGTACCGGTTACATGGGACGAAACAAAAGTGCTTTACGCAAAAGTAGGAGAAGCGGTTGTTGTTGCCAAACGTAAAGGTGATAAATGGTTCTTTGGGGGAATGACGAACAGCCAAAATAGAACGATTGAATTAAGTTTTGATTTTCTACCTCAGGGAAAGGAATTTACACTCACATCTTTCGAAGATGGAATCAATGCTGATCGTCAGGCATTGGATTATAAGAAAAAGACAATCAGCATAAATAGTAACACCAAACTGACTATTAAAATGGAACGTAATGGTGGTTGGGCAGGCTCGTTGAAATAACCAAAACCAGAATTTGTAATTATTCAGTCACTCTTTTTAGTGACTGAATAGTTACAAATTAACATAATTAATAATGACCAGAATTTAAAAATGAAAAAAACAATACTATTCGCGCTTCTTTCGGTAACGCTTACAATAAAAGCACAAGTATACAAAGATCCCAAAGCGCCTGTTGAATCTCGTGTTACTGATCTTGTTTCGCGTATGACGCTTGAAGAAAAAATCAGTTACATCAATGGTATAAACTGGATGTACACTAAGCCCATTGAACGCCTGGGTATACCATCTTTTAAAATGACCGATGGCCCCGTTGGGGCCAGAACACATGGAAAAAGCACAGCTTACCCTGCCAGTATTTTGGCAGCCGCATCATGGGATACAGCTTTGGTATACCAATTAGGTGTAGCACTTGGAAGAGATTGTCGCGCAAGAGGGGTAAACTTCTTACTGGGTCCCGGTGTAAACATAGCCAGAGCTCCCATGGGAGGACGAAATTTTGAATACCTTGGAGAAGATCCATTCCTGTCATCCGGTATTGTTGTTAGTTATATAAAGGGAGTACAAAGCCAGGGAGTTGTTGCTACTGTTAAACATTTTGCTGCAAACGATCAGGAATATGATAGGAATAATATTAGTTCTGATATCGACGAACGCACCTTACAGGAAATATACCTGCCTGCTTTTAAATCGGCAGTACAAAAAGCTAAGGTCGGCGCAGTGATGAATAGTTACAATCTCCTCAATGGAACCCATACCTCTGAGAACAATCATTTGAACATTGAAATATTAAAAACGAAATGGGGCTTCAATGGAATTTTAATGTCAGATTGGGGCAGTGTTCATGATGGTATCGAAGCCTTTAAAGGAGGCACTGATTTGGAAATGCCCGGCAATTCGAAAATGACAGCCAAAGTTCTTTTACCTGCTTTTGCAAATGGGACGATAAGTGAAAAAGCCATTAACGACAAAGTCAGTAGAATACTTCGTGTTTGTTTTAGCTTTGGCTTTTTTGATCGTCCCCAGACCATAGCATCTATTCCTAACGATGATCCCACGAGTGCTAAAGTAGCTTTAAATCTTGCCAGAGGCGGTATCGTGTTGCTGAAAAATCAGGATCATCTGTTACCATTAAAGGCTTCGAAAATCAAGAAAATTGCAATATTGGGCCCTAATGCCAATACATATGTTTCAGGAGGCGGAAGTTCACAAACAGATCCCTTTCATTCTGTCAACTATTTTGAGGGGCTGAAAAAGGCTGCTAAAAATATGGAAGTCAATTATACAATGGGAATTCCAAGTCTTAGCAATCTATCATCCAAGTCTCTGTTTTATACGGCTCCGGGTTCTACAACTGTGGGCCTGAAGGCCGAGTATTATGATAACAAAACCTTAGACGGTACACCAAAGGTAATACGGATTGAAAAAACCGTAGACTTTCCAAAGTTTGAATCAAAAGATATTGAAGGCCTTGACCGGAGTAACTTTTCTGTACGCTGGACAGGTGTTATAAAACCTACAAAAACAGGAACATATAAATTTACTATCAAAGGTGATGATGGCTACCGTATGTGGATAAACAACGAACTGGCTATTGACTATTGGAGCGATCATGGATCCATTGCTAAAGATAAAGAGCTTCAACTGGAAGCAGGCAAAGAGTACTCTTTTAAAGTAGAGTATTATCAGTCAGGGGGTGATGCATCTCTTAGCTTTGCATGGTATGAACCTAAAGACGAAAATTACAACGAGGCAGTTAATCTGGCTTCCGCAGCTGACGTTGCCATTGTATGTGTGGGTTTCAACCAACAGGTTGAAAGTGAAGGTTCCGACAGACCTTTTGAACTACCTGCTGCCCAGGATAGTCTTATTGAAATAGTTTCAAGAGCCAATCCCAATACAATAGTCATCATTAATTCAGGAGGAAATGTAAACATGGAAAAATGGTTGCCCAAGGTGAAAGGGTTAATCCATTCATTTTATCCCGGACAAGAAGGAGGAACAGCCCTTGCTGACATACTTTTGGGTAACGTAAATCCAAGTGGCAAGCTCCCTGTAAGTTTTGAAAAGAAATGGGCCGACAATCCTACTTTTACCAATTATTATGATACGGATAATGACAAACACGTTCAATACAAAGAAGGTTTAATGCTGGGATACCGTTACTACGATACCCAAAAAGTTGAGCCCATGTTTCCTTTCGGTTTTGGATTGTCTTACACCACTTTTGCCTATTCAAACCTCAAAGTTGACCTGAAACGACTAAACGATAAAGTTAGTGCAACAGCATCTTTTGATGTAAAGAATACTGGTGATGTGGATGGGGCCGAAGTTTCCCAGCTTTATATCACCGATCTCGTTTGTCCGGTTATTCGTCCCCTCAAGGAATTAAAAGGCTTTGCCAAAACTTTCCTTAAGAAAGGCGAAACCAAACATGTCGCCATAACTCTTGACGAGTCATCTTTTTCCTATTACAAAGCAGAAACAAAGGATTTTGGGTTTGATGCCGGTGATTTTGAGATTTTAGTTGGCGCTTCTTCTAGGGATATCAAGCTTAAAAAAATCATTAAACTTTAAGATCTTATTATGATTACACAAAAAACCGAAAAGATGACACGTTTGATAATGGGACATTTCTTCATAGTAATGGCTTTATTCCTTTCAACCAGTATGTTTTCAACGGTAAATGCAGCCTCCACTCTGATTCCCATTGAAAAAAACACCTATAATGTCCGGGACTATGGTGCTGTCGGTGACGGTAAGCAACTTGACAGTCCGGCTATTAATAAAGCAATTGAAGCAGCTGCCAAAGCCGGTGGTGGAACAGTGTTGGTTCCTGCCGGAACCTATCTGAGCGGTTCCATTCATATGCAGAGTAACATCAATCTCCACATTGATGCAGGTGCGACGATTCTGGGAGCACCTCAGGAAATGAACGCTTACGATGAGACCGAGGCATTTCAGGGCCCTGCTTATCAGGATGGCGGACACAGCTATTTCCACAACAGCCTGATCTGGGGCGAAAACCTTACCAATGTTTTCATCACAGGAAACGGAACGATAAACGGTGGGGGCATGACAAAGAATAGTGGCCTCTTGGATAAAATGTGCGGTCATATCCCTTGGGGAAAAACCGATACTATCATAACGACTCCTGTACGCCTGGGCAACAAGGCTATCGCACTTAAGCTCTGTAAAAATGTTTTAATCCGCGACGTGACCATTTTCCATGGCGGCCATTTTGCAATCCTTGTAACGGGCTGCGATAACATGACTGTTGATAACGTAACGATGGATAGCAACCGTGATGGCATTGATATTGATTGTTGCTCCAACTCGGTCGTATCCAACTGTCGCATCAATACCCCTGTTGACGACGGTCTTTGTATCAAGAGTACTTATGCACTTGGAAAAATACGTCTCACAGAAAATCTCACCGTTACAAATTGCCAGGTTTCAGGTTTCGATGAAGGCAGCCTGATAGATGGAACGATGAAAAAAGGCGGAGGCGGCACGGGGCGTATCAAGTTTGGAACAGAGACAAGCGGAGGGTTCCGCAATGTAGCTATAACGAACTGCACATTCCGCCATTGCAGAGGAGTGGCTTTGGAAGAAGTGGATGGCGGAATTCTGGAAAACATCACCATCTCCAATCTTTCAATGGTTGACGTGTTACACTATGCTGTTTACATTACAACCGGGAAACGCAACCGTACACCCGGGCTTACCACACCCAGCCGCATGAATAATGTATTAATTTCCAATATCGTTGCCTCGGGTGTTTCCAACTGGAGTGGTATTATTGTCACGGGCCTTCCAGAATGCCCGATTGAGGATATACGGCTTGAAAACATACGCCTCAGCTTAGATGGTGGCGGTACAAAAGAACAAGCCAACCAGATACCCGACGAGCTTGGCACGAATTATCCCGAGTTGCGCAAACCAGTGTCTGCCTATGGAATTTTTGCACGACACGTAAAGAATCTGGAGCTGGCACATATCACCACAAAGTTTGAGAAGGAGGACCTGCGGCCGGCTGCTATGTTTTTCGACATCAAAGGACTTGAAATTGATAACTTCAAGTCTCAGGTAGCTGATGGTGTAAAGGCTGCAATCTTTGGTGAAGATGTAAGCGGAGTTACTATTCGCAATTCACCTGCATTAGAAAAGTAGTTCAAAACGTGATTTTGACAAAAAATACATCATCCAAATAGAATATACCCCCAATATAGGATATTGGGTTAGAGGTAACTATTCCGTCGAAACTAATTACTCAATGTTAGTTTCGACTGAATAGTTACAAATGTTGTATTTTCATAAAAAATTAAGCGATAAGAGATCAGTCGGAAAAGTTGAGGAGTAAGGGATAAAGTATTTTCTTTGCATTGTTATGGAAAACTACAGCGAAGAACCCACAGCTTCCTGTCTTCAGTGATGGGACACCCTGGAGATTTTTCACAGGCTCTTGTAATTAGGAGTCAGCCATAAATGTACAATTCATCATCCTTCCATACACGAGCTTTTGGGTCGGCAGTGTTAAGTCCTGGTGGACGAATTGGATTCTGCCCTGAACTGAATTTACATATTACTAAAAACAATAACGACAAAGGGATCCGTTTTATGAACAGCGGGTTTTAATAATTGAATTTCATAATTGTGACAGGCCCGAATAATCCGGAAGGCTGTAGAGGACTTTCCGATTGATATGGAATTATGGGGCTCCAGGTATGGCGTTGATCTACCGGTAATTTCAGATCTCCGATCAACCTGTTCATCCAGTTGTTGACGACCGAAATCTCGACTTCATTGTTTCCCTGTTTCAAAGCCGAACTGATATCCACTTGCCAGGGAGCTGTCCACACTCCGCCAACATCAATCCCGTTCACTTTCACTTTGGCCATTGCGGTAAGCGAGCCCAGATTTAACATCACTCCTTTATCGGGTTGAAGATCTTCGATCTTCACTGAAGTTTTGTAAATAGCTGTTCCCGAATAATATTTTATACTATCATTAGAAGAAAGAGTCCAATCGGTAAGGCTTTTGAATACAACAGGATGGGCCGGCCCTCTTTTTGAACGGTCAAACGTAACGGTCCATTCACCGTCTAACGCTGCAAGAATTTTCCCTTCCGGGAAATTGGCCGATAGATTTAAACCAGTTGCTTTACCGGCATTTTTCCTGAAGACAATAAACTGGCTTTCATAGGCTTCAAGTTTCAACGGAACTGCTGTTGTTCTGCTATTTGCCCTGAAAGCTGGAAGAATACGTGTTGCTCCACTGACAGAACTCCAAAGTTCTGGATTCAGGCCAATGGTTCTGAATTCAGGATTGATAGTAATTGTTTTATCCGATTGATTCGAAATAAAATATATTTCACCATCATCCAGTGTACGGTGAATAAATAATGCTGGATCGTCTTTACTGAATTTGCAATCCGGAACAACACCAATCATGTTGAGCGCTTCCTGCATATCCATTCCGGAAATAATCATTCCCTTTCCTACTTTGGCTGATTTGGTTTTGATTCCATCTACCTTTCCCCAGAGTTCTTTTGCCATTTTCTGAACTTGTAGATCATCTGTAGGATAGTTACTCAGACTGGGTGAATATTTAGGGGCAGGACCAAGAACAACGGCTCCCTGCAAAACGAGCTCCCTGATCTTTTTCAACAATTCGGGACGCATGGTTTCCAGTTTCGGCAGAACTAAAATGCGGTAACACATGCCATCAGGAAGAACCAGCTTGCCATCCTTCACGCTCAATCTGGTTTGTATAACTTCACCATTGATGTAATCGAACGAATAGCCTTGGGGTAAAGTCGGATCGCAGATACCGGTCATTTTAGGAGCATCTTCACCAATAAAATAAGCCACGTCGGCCACATAATTTCCCTGTTGAAGCATGAAATTGGTCCGCTTCAGGTATTGTGTGAACAAGTCCATATCATCGAACCAGGTATTATGCCGGTTAAATTCATTTCCAAAGGGAGCATTTACTCCGGGGACCCGTTCATCCGGTTGCTCAATATACAAATGCAAAAGCGTGTTATTGATGCCTTCAGTAAAAAAGCGGTCGCCCCGTGGTTTCATGGTTGCCGGATAGCGTGAAAAGGCTCTTCCTCCGCAGGTAAATGATTCAGCCGAGACCTTTGTCTTTCCATATATATGTGCACTTGAAGAGGCTGCTCTGTTTTCAATATTTCCCAAATCACCTTCGCTCCAAAATTCACCTCCGACCTCATCCGATTGTCCACCATATTGTAAGAACTCTCCCGGAAAACCCCAGTGACCATAACATTCCAACCATGTTGTCAAACCATTTTTATGACTAACCTCTCTTAAACCACCCACATAATCATAGGCAACCTTGTCGGCAACCATTCGCCTTAAATCCCAAAGAAACCGGTCTGACTGGTCACGGGTTCCTACTATGTCTCCATTTAAAACCGGGAGATAAGGCACAGGACTGTATCCGAATTTTGTAGTGAATTCTTCTATCATTCCATCGGTCCAGTTTTGACCACCGGTCTCATAACTGTCTTCAACGACTACTTTCCATGTTTTACGGTCGGCAGCAGGAATCCGCCGTATGATTTCACCTAAAAAGGCATCGAAATGGGCAGCAATGTGTTTTTTACTCATCTTATCCGTCTCGAGCCCGGTGGCTTCAGGGGATGCAGGACCGTTTGTTACCCCTGTGGTTGTCATCCCTGTTTGCATGATCTTCCATTTTCCGGCAGGAACACGCCAATTAATTGTTCCGTCAGCTTTCCTGTTTTTAGAAATATCTACGACGGTTTTTGGATTAATAACAAGGGATTGATCCGTCACCTCAGGTTGAACCGGCCATAAATAGTCCTTCCAATAGGGAAGCGGAGTCTGGAACATTTTAGCGAGTGATTTTTCAGGATATCTTTCCACTTTAGGGGCTGCCGAAAGTTCAACTTCTGCAATTCCGCCAGCAGCCGTTACATCGCTTACCACCAAACGAAAATGTTTTGATTTGGTCTCAGGAATCGAAACTACAATTGGAGCGAACGGATCAAAACCTACGTTTAAATTGGGGTTACTCCTGTTGATTTCGAAATTCTTCAGTGATCGGAAGCTGTTCCCTTCTTTCACGAAAAATGTCCCCATGGCCTTTGTGTTTTTTGGGGAAACTTTTATTATTAAACTTCTGACCGTGGACTCAGCGATAGTTTCAAAATCAATCGTCAAATTTTTATTCTGTTGTAGTGTGACTTCTGTGTTGATATCGCCATCACAAATGGAAGCTATATTTTCTATCTTGGGTTCAGAAGAAATTTTGGGGTTTAGCAAATGATAAGCTTTTCCACCATCAGCAGGCATTTTATACGCAATTACCTTTACAGGACGAAAATCTTTATCCGGGACATGTATTTTACCGCTAAACTGCATTGGACCCGTTACTTCGATTTCTGAAGAATTCAGATAGCGCATAGACTGCTCATTCTTGACCCATGGTCCACCCGACTGGCTCCAGCCAGGACTGTTAAAAATGCCAATTTGTATATTTAGTTCAGTAGCTGTTTTCAGGGCGGTGTGAAGAATATCCCACCATTCATCTGAAAAAATTTTTACTTTGCCATAAGGTACGTTTTGTCCTCCAATATTGCCAATGTATGCACGGTTAATACCGGCACGCTTCATGGCCTGTAAGTCTTTTACTACACCTTCTTTAGAAATATTGTCTGACATCCAATACCAGTAAACACTGGTTTGCATCGAATCGGGAATAGCCTTAAACCCTTTTTCAATCAGTGAAAGGGTTGCTTTTTTCTTTGGCGCTGAAGCGCTGGCAATATTTAATGATATGATTAGTACAAGGATAGGAGGGATAAATCGTTTGATATTCATTTGTTTATATGACATTTAGACACGTTTTATGTGTCTGGTTATGGCATTTTCTGTTTCGAGCCAATGAAACGTTTTTTCATTTCCATAATCACTCTTTGACCTTTGGAATTTGAAATGGCGTTATATTCTTCAAACGGATTTCTTTTTTATTTTTTCAAAGAGAGGTTCGTCCTATTTTTTATAAATCACCGGTACCGGGGTATTGGTGCAGAAAGGAGAAGCGGTAAGACCTTCCTTGTTATAAAGATTAAATTTCGGTATATCGCCATAACCGTAGCACACTTTCTCCGGTACGGCTACGTTTGAACTGGAAAGAACGACTTCTTTACCCGCGATAGAAGAAGAAGTGGCGGGATACCACACCCCATCCCTGCCGGCGATAAAGAATCCGGCCGGAGCCAATCCATCCTTCGTAATCAGTCCCGATCCTGTGTGTGCAAATGTCAACCGGACCACATTTCCTTTCACTTTCA
>JAUZOX010000450.1 GCA_030706265.1 Bacteroidota bacterium
CACCAAGAAAAGTTATTACAAGGCAAAATACGAGAGTATGGTGCCCAGACGTGGTAAAAAAAGAGCATTAATCGCGATAGGACACAAGATCCTCTGTGCATCGTACCACATCATTAAAAACAAAGAACCGTTCAAAGAACTCGGTCATGAATATTTAGCCGAAAGAAAAAAGAAAAACAGGATTGAATATTTTAAACGAGAACTCAAAGAATACGGATATAAAATTGAGGCAGCATAACAAAAAAACAAAGGTCGTTCGTTACTGGTGGTTTAATCCCGGGGATGAAACTGACATCAACAGATAAGCACAAACACATGTACCTAGAGTACGCGGATGAAATTTTAACTTCTTATCTGTTCTTTTTACTATGCTGATATTATTTAACTTACAAATTATTCACGGATGAAACATGACTCCACTTTCCGGCGCTCTTTGGATAACTGCGCAATAAGCCAGGCATCCCGTCTTAAGGTTGTCGGATAAACACATCTACGCAAAAAAGCTCAGGCCCGGTAAGGGTGTTGCCTTGTGACGACCCTTTTAACGATCGACACTTTTGTCGAATGCCTATTCGGGTAAAAATGACATCCACCGTGAAAAAAGAGTTTTCCACGGTGTCATGGCTTTGCAGTTTAATGCCGCTATGATCAAAATAATTTTCAAACCGATAAACCGGATACCAGGCCTTGATCCCTTTATTTATAAGGGTTGTATGGATTAAATAATTTCTTAACCGGACACGCGTGATTTATTATTTAAAAAGGCTTCAACAATTGGTTTGAAAGTGTGTTTATGGATGTAAAATTATAAAAGTCGTATCGCTTAAATTTTACAGTTATGAGAAAAGTCAAGCTCTCCGGGTCCGAACAACAATTGATGAAAGCAAGGAAGGTGGAGGATGTCGCCAGGATAAAACACGTTGAGCACCGTAGTTTAATAGCAAAGATGCAAAAAGTATCATTGCAGGATGATGCGAAAGCGAGTGATCCGTATGATGCCTACATTAGCGAAAAGGCACAAAACAGGTTGAAAACCGCCCACGGGAAACATTCCCTGAAAGAGAAGACCGGAAGAGAGACAGAGGGTAAACAGGCAGAGTTTCACGAGCAGTATTTTTGAGAAGATCCGGGTTCTGAAGAAATAAAAAAAGGTGTGTTTGATTTTCAACCGCACCTTTTTTTTAAAAACCGGATTTCGGTATTGAGGAAATGGGCGAAACGACAATCTGCAAGGCCTGAAATGGTCAGGTATCTTAACAGATTTTTATTTTGATTATATTTCGATTTGATTATGTGTTATGTTTGTATAAGCATTTATCAAATATTAGCGTATGACCGAAGAGGCAAAAATAAAAATTACTCCCTGGATAGGATTAATTGCGATCGTCAACGTGGTTATCCACATGTTGTTTTATAATACGCTCGGTTTCCACAGGGATGAATTGCTCTATTTTTCTCTTGGCCAACATATTTCGGCCGGTTATGCTTCGGTACCGCCTTTGATCGGACTGACAGCCTGGTTCGTCATCCATACCCTTGGATATTCGCTTTTAGCTGCACGGCTCATTCCTTTCCTTTTGAGCGGTGTCATGATATTCGTGATTGCTGCGATCACCCGTGAAATGAAGGGGAAAAGCTATGCCCAGATCCTGGCTGCCATTGCTTTCACCGTCACCCCTTTCAATCTGCGTTGCTTTTCACTGTTTATGCCGGTAAGTTTCGACATTTTTTTCTGGAGCCTGACCATTTTACTTTTATTGCGTTGGTACAATACCAAGGAGGACCGATTCATGGTGATGCTGGGCACGGTGGTGGGCCTGGGTTTGATGAACAAATATTCTATAGCCCTGGAGATCTTTTGCCTGTTTGTCGTATTGCTTTTTACGCCCTACCGTGCGGCATTGAAAAGAAGAGCCTTCTATCAAGCCGTCATCATTGGGTTGCTTATTTTTTCGCCTAATATCATCTGGCAGGTTTTTTATGACCTGCCGGTCCTAACACATATGAAGGCTTTGAACGATAGTCAGTTGGTGCATGTTGACAGGGTCGCCTTCTTTACCGATCAGTTTTTTTTAGGTTCAATGGGGATGTTGCTGATCATACCGGGGATCATTTTTCTATCCGGCTCTAAAATCATGCGTCCTTACAGGCCATTTTTGATTGTCAGTTTCCTGGTGGTCATCATTCTTGCGTTGTTAAGGGGTAAAAGCTATTACACCTTCGGATTATATCCATTCTGGATTGCGGCGGGGGGCGTCTATTGGGAAAAGGCCCTGAAAACCAAGCTGCCTGAAGTTATCGTCCCCGTGCTGCTGGTGGTTTTATCCATTCCTATCATCCCGATGGGGATCCCTGTTTTCAAGAGCACGATGCTGGTGAAATATTTTGCATGGACGAAAGAAAAACTGGGTACCAAAATGGTGTTGCGCTGGGAAGACGGTGCCTATCACCCGCTTCCACAGGATTATGCAGATATGCTGGGGTGGGATGAACTTGCAATCATCACGGCTCATACGTATGAGCAGGTTCCCGATAAACAGTCGACCCTGATCTATGCTGAAAACTACGGTCAGGCCGGAGCCGTCATGGTTCTGGGGAAAAAGTACGGGTTGCCGGATCCCGCTTGTTTTTCGGAAAGCTTTTTATACTGGATACCCCGAAATCCATTGAGCGAAATAACTTCTTTGATTTATATCAACGATAAACTTGGCAGTGATGTGAAATCCATCTTTGCGGATTGCCGGGAAATAGGGTGTGTCAGCAACCCCTTGGCCAGAGAATTCAAGACGGGGGTGTGGCTGTGTACGGCCCCCCGTTCAAGTTTCAATGATTTATGGAAAATAAGAATCCGGCAGGTAAACAATCCGTTCTATCATTGATTTGTTGTTTTTTATTGAAAAGGTGAAACGAGCATGATCGAAGATCACAAACAACGATGAACCGGGCATACTTGCGAGTTCCATACGACCTGGTTAATCAATTTATTTTCGGATGAAATCCCCTATGCTTGTTTTTAGTCCGGGTTGCCACTGCGCCCCCGAACGTCATTGCGGGCTTGAGCCGCAATCTCCGAAACCCTAATCCTTATAAAAATCCTTAATCGCATATTTGGTCCAAGTTACGGCTATCGCCTAAACTTGAACCAAATATGCTTACGCCTAGACCTGGACCAAACATGGCTCATGTTATCGTTCTTTTTTCTTTTGGAGATTGCGGATCACGTCCGCAATGACGTTTTAGTGTATGTTGGCTATGGTAGCTATGGGGCAACCGGCAATGACCCCGGTTGGTGCGGACATAGCG
>JAUZOX010000451.1 GCA_030706265.1 Bacteroidota bacterium
CCCTTTAGCCGGTCATTGAATGTCTTGAAATGCTGAATCGCAAGTATGGTAGTCGGAACCAAAACAGCAACCTGTTTGCTATCCGTAACAGCTTTAAATGCAGCCCTTATGGCAATTTCTGTTTTTCCAAAACCCACATCTCCACATATCAACCGATCCATCGGACACTCGTCTTCCATATCCTTTTTAACATCGTTTGTGGCTTTTACCTGATCCGGAGTATCTTCATAAATAAACGATGCCTCCAATTCGTGCTGCAAATAAGTATCGGGCATATACCGAAATCCATCGGATGCTTTGCGCTCAGCGTAAAGTTTGATCAGGTCTTTGGCGATATCTTTTACCCTTTGCTTGGTCTTTTGCTTAAGCTTGCTCCACGACGAAGATCCCAATTTATCTAAAGTTGGAACGACCCCTTCTTTGCCCGTATATTTTGAAATACGATGTAATGAGTGGATACTGACATACAAGATATCCCCATTCTTATATATCAGACGGATAGCTTCCTGGATTTTATTGTTATTGTTAATCTTTTCCAGTCCGTCAAAACGGCCGATGCCATGATCAACATGAGCCACATAGTCCCCGGGCTTTAAATCATAAAGTTCTTTGAGCGTCAAAACCTGTTTACCGCTCTTGCTATCCCGGATACGATATTTATGATAACGTTCGAATATCTGGTGATCCGTATAAAGGGCATATCCTATTCCCTTATCAATGAACCCTTCATGAAGCGTTAAATTGACAGGGGCGTATTCAACGGCTATCTTTAATTCATGGTTGAAACTGACATCGTTAAAAATAGCCTGAAGCCTTTCCAATTGTTTGTCATTATCGGAAAGAATCAGGTTGCGGATGTGTTGTTTTGTATTCTCGTGAAGTTCGCTGATGAGCAACTCAAAGTTCTTGTTGAACGAAGGTTGGGGTGAAATATTAAATTGAAAAACGCGGCTATCCTGAAGGATGGAATGCTTTCCAAATTCTATGATATTGTTCCGCAATATAGTCTTGTTGAACAAATCCCGCGTAACATACAACTCTTTGGGCGGGACATGATCAATTTCACCTTCCAATGCATTATAGGCCTGTTCGGCTTTGTTATATTCCGTTTCGATCCGATCAGATAAAAGTTCAAAGTCATCTATCCAAACAATGGTCTTCTCAGGCAGGAATTCGGTGAATGCCTCACGCCGCTCATGCAGCATGGAGTTCTGCATGTTGGGAACAATCGCAATATGATCCAGCCTATCGATAGACAGCTGAGTTGCAGGATCAAATGTCCGAATGCTTTCAACTTCCTCTCCGAATAATTCAATACGATAGGGATAATCATTGGTGTAAGAATAAACGTCAATAATACCTCCGCGCACTGAAAACTCGCCCGGTTCAACCACAAAATCCGTTTGACGGAATGAATATTCCTGAAGCAAATCGAACATAAAATCGGCATTTATCGCCTCACCTACCTTAAGCCGAAGCGTACTCTGCCTCAAAGAATCCTGATTGATTACCTTTTCGGAGAGTGCCTCCGGATAAGTAACCACGATCGTCAGTTCATTTTTTGATCCCAGCCGTTTAAGTGCTTCGGTCCGTAATAAGACATTGGCATTATCGATCTTCTCAATTTCATACGGACGACGATAGGAAGAAGGAAAAAGCAGGATGCGTTTACGGTGAAAAGGGAGCTCCTGCTCACCAAAAAGATTTTCAAGGTCATTACAAAAATAAGCGGCCTCTTCTTTATCCGAGAGGATGACAACCATTACCTTTCCAAGTGTTTTGAATAAGGCTCCCGTCAGAAGAGAACGTGACGATCCGCTCATCCCCTTTAAAGAAATCCGGCTTAGTTGTTCATCTGCCAATAGTCCGGCCAGTTCCTTTGTGATGCTTTCCTGGCAATAGCGCTGAAGTATATCTTCTGCAGTCAAATGCTTGCATGTTTTTGAATTTGCAAAGGTAATAAGAAAGAAAAGATTTGTTCAGAACTTGTTTCGATTTCGTTCCGCATTAAAACATGCCCTGTTTTGTAAAAAAGCTACCTTTGTAGAAACAATTTTATCCGAAATGAGAGTATTCAAGTTTGGTGGTGCATCGGTTAAAAATGCATCTGCCGTTCAAAATGTTGCTGAGATTCTTAAACAATTTTCCGATGGAAACCTTGTCATGGTTTTATCTGCCATGGGGAAAACCACAAATGGTCTTGAAAAGGTAGTAAAATCCTATTTTTTTGAAGATGGAAAGACAAATCTATATCTCAACGAAATAAAAGAATATCATTATGCGATAACCCAGGAATTGTTTCCAAACAAAAATCATCCCGTATATTCATCACTTGACAATTTATTTTCAACGCTTGAGCGTTACCTGGACAAGCCTCATGGCAACAATTTCGATCTTGAATATGACCAGATTGTAAGTTATGGCGAATTACTTTCCACCTGCATCATGCATCATTTCTTAACCAGGGCAGGGATTCCAAACAAACTCTACGATGTACGTCAACTGATCAAAACCGACCACAACTTTAGGGAAGGAAAGATCAATTGGACAACCACTCAAAAAAATATCAAAGAAAAAATCGGAGCCTTATTCGCTCAACCGGTTCAAAAGATGGCATTAACCCAAGGCTTTCTTGGCAGTACTTCGGATGGTCTTACCACCACGCTGGGTCGTGAAGGATCAGACTTTACAGCGGCAATACTGGCTTATTCCCTTGATGCCGATGAAATGGTGATCTGGAAGGATGTGCCGGGATTACTCAATGCAGACCCCAAATACTTCGATGATCCGGTAAAGATTGACACTATCTCATTTCGCGAAGCCATTGAACTGTCATATTATGGTGCAACCATCATTCACCCCAAAACCATTAAGCCGCTTCAAAACAAAAACATCGCTTTACGAATCAAATCATTCATCGATCCAACAGCAACAGGGTCCATTATCTGCGAAGACTTTAAGGATGACGGCTTGATTCCTTCATTTATTTTTAAGGTAGATCAAATTCTGATTTCAATCCTTTCAAAAGATTTCAGTTTTATCGCCGAACGGAACCTGGAGCACATATTCTGTATATTTGCTTCAAATGGAATGAAAATCCATATGATGCAAAATTCTGCAATCAGTTTTTCGGTTTGTGTTGACAATGACCCGATTAAAATACCACGTGTAATGGAAGAACTCAATAAAGACTATCGTATCAGGTATAATGAAAACGTTGAACTGGCCACCATCCGCCATTATGATCAGGCAACCATAGACCGGGTCCTGGCGAATAAAAAAGTGCTGATGGAGCAAAGAAG
>JAUZOX010000452.1 GCA_030706265.1 Bacteroidota bacterium
AACAAATCCACAATGTCCATATTATCTAATTTTCTTAGAACCGATTCACGATGTCTGCAAAAATTCATTTTTAATTTTGGATTGAAGGGCTGGATTGGATTTCGTAAATTTGAGAAGCGCAAAAGAAAAGGAGAAATGTTTCCCGCTTTTCAATTCATCTCTGTGACCAACGATTGCAACCTGAAATGCCAGGGATGTTGGGTCAGCACAGGAGGAAAGAAAACAAGCTTAGACATCGAAAAAATTCACCATATCATCGCTGAAAGCAAAAAATACGGTTCCTATTATTTTGGAATTCTCGGAGGCGAGCCTTTGGTCTACAAGCAATTACTCGACATCTTCCGCAAGCATTCCGATTGTTATTTTCAACTCTTTACCAACGGCACTCTCTTCACGGATCAGCTTGCCGTTGAACTGCGAAAGCTGGGCAACGTAACCCCCCTGTTTAGTTTTGAAGGAGACGAAGAAGTTGCCGATATCCGTCGAGGCGGCAATCACGTCTATAGAAGGGCTTTACAGTCCATCGAAACCGCAACAAAAAACAGACTCATTACCGGAGTCGCAATCAGCGTCTGCAAGTCCAACATTGAAATGGCGCTGTCGCCTTCATTCTTACAATCTCTGCACGACAAGGGGGTATTGTATGTTTGGTACTACATCTTTCGCCCGGTAGGAGAAAACCCAAGCTATGAATTGGCTTTAAGTACCGAGGAGATATTGCGGTTACGCAAGTTTTTGGTTGAGGGCCGAACCAAATACCCCGTGGTAATGGTTGATTCTTACTGGAGGGCTGACGGTGAACCCTTCTGCCCTGCCGCCGAAGGATTGAGCCATCACATCAATCCCGCCGGTGACATCGAACCCTGTCCGATCATCCAATATTCCTGTGATTCGATCCATCATGACGATCTGAACCTGGTTTACGAAGAATCGACATTCCTGAAAGACTTTAAATCGGGAATTTTAAAAAAGACAAAAGGATGTGTGTTGATGGAAGACCCTGCATGGTTACAACAGTTTGCACTGGACCATCATGCGGTGAACACCTCCAACCGGCCCGATATGCCTGAAAAATTAAAAGTTGCACCGGCCATTACCAGCCATGGTTCATGCCCCAACATACCTGAGAAAAACAGGATTTATCGTATGGCAAAGAAGATGGCTTTCTTTGGATTGGGAGCTTATGGTTGATTTGAAAACAGAAATGCCCCATGATTAGTCAGGAATTAACCTTAATAGTTCCCTTCGAAAAGGAAACAAGGCTCGAAATCAGAAGACAGACTGAAGCTTTCTTCCGGGTCAATAATGTCATGCCACCGGTATATTATGATGCCATCTCCGATTATGCTGCCATGCTGATCGAAAAGCATCATTGGGATAAACAATACCAGGCCTTTGTGATGGTCTGTTGTGGAAATGCCATCTGGCGAAAAGTCGTTGCTGCCGTTCCCTATAACAGAAGGATTTTGCTTTTGCCTCAATGTCTGAAAAACAGCAAACAGTGTACTGCCATCCAGGATGATTTGGGCCTCCTTTGCAATGAATGCGGCAAATGCAGCCTCTCCGGTCTTCTGAAAGAAGCTGAAAACCTGGGCTATGTAGCCCTGGTAACGGAAGGGACGACCATTACAACCCGTTTGATTGAAAGCGGTAAGGTTGACGCCGTAATTGGGGTCGGATGCATGGAAGTGCTGCAAAAAATGTTTGTCTCTGTCAGCAAATATTCCATTCCGGGTATTGGCATTCCATTGTTAACCTGCGGCTGCGTCGATACGAACGCAGATGAAGAATGGATCAAGGAAGAGCTCTATTGTTTCCATGAAAACAACACCATACGATTGATGAATCTGAATTGGCTTCGCAATATCACTTCTTCTATTTTCGGTGAAGAACAATTGACCCGAACGCTGGGGCCTGCAAAAACTCAAACCGAAAAGCTGGCCAGGGAGTCGCTCTTAAACGGGGGACAAAGACTGCGACCGCTGATTACCGTGCTGGCCTACGAAGCCTTCTGTCCAACCCCTGATCCCAATGCAATAAACCGTTTATCGCTTTCGGTGGAGTGTTTCCATAAGGCATCCCTGATTCATGATGACATCGAGGATGGCGACGAATTCCGTTACGGAAAAGAAACCATCCATGCCCGTTATGGAATTCCGGTAGCCATCAACATCGGGGACCTGCTCATTGGTGAAGGCTACAGACTCATTGCCGAATCTGATTTCCAGCCTCAAATGGTTCAGTTATGCACCAGCATCATTGCACAGGGGCACCGGACCCTGACCATAGGGCAGGGCACCGAACTCCTGGCCATCAAGGATCGCAAGGTTATGCCGTTAAATGATATCCTGCAGGTATTTGAAAACAAGACGGCGGCGGCTTTTAAAGTTGCCCTGTTATTAGGCGCTACGGCAGGTGGAGCGGATCATGAAACATTGGAAAAACTTGATGGCGTCAGCAACGCTATCGGCATTGCCTACCAGATAAAAGATGACCTTCAGGATTTCACAGACCAGAGAGGGATAATAGAACACCAAAGACCTTCCATCTTGCTTTCGATGTTGTATGATACGGTTACGGAGGTTGAAAAAGGGGTACTTCAAAAAGCGGTTCAGACCAATGACACAGAAACTGTTCATGCTTTCATTGAACGATATAACATCCATTTTCAGACGGAAGAATTACTCAGGGATTATATTTCCAGGGCAAAACAAGGTCTGGCCAATTTGGAGAACTTAGGACTTAAACTTGCACTGCATGAGATTTTGGGAAAAATTTTCAAGGATTACATTTGATTTCATTTCACGGTTTTCGCGTGCGCAGATCCAGGTTAAATCAATCGAATCGGTACTTAAAAATGCAGTGTCACTGATCGATCCTGTTTCGCTCAATCAATTGAAATCGTATGTTATCAACCTGCAGATCAGTGAAGGTGGATTTCCGGACCGCGCCGGAAAATGCGATGTCTACTATTCTCTGTTTGGCTGTTATGTTTCCGAAGCGCTTGGTATCACGGAAACGAATGTGGCGTTAAAGGAATATGTAAATAAAACAGTAAGGACAAACACTCTGAAGGGTGTTAACCTGCAAAGCGCCGTCATATTATACGCCAAACTCTTTGGACCGGACACATTTCCAAAACAACTGAGAGAAAGCGTAATCAGCGATTTAAGCCAGTCGGGGAACCAATTACCGGTCTATTCAACTTTTTTAAGTCTGCTAACTTATTATTATTTAAAAGATTTTAAAGCGATTCACCATCTCATCAAAAGCATAGATGCCATCGGTCAACCTGATGAAA
>JAUZOX010000453.1 GCA_030706265.1 Bacteroidota bacterium
GGCTCCCAGAATGGTTACCCCTTTCCGCGTTTCCGTTACCGATAAGGTTGCAGTGACCGATTCAACGGCACCTCCCATCTGGACACGTTATTACGAGCTTAAAACGCACAGGCCTTTGTTCTGCAACCGTGACAGCAAGGTTGTCTATTCGCTGGCAGAGGTTGCACGCGAAAGAAGGGATGGCTATAGATGGTATACTTATGATCCCCAACAGGTGCTGAACATGTACCCCTTGTGGCGTAAAAGGTGCAATGTTGCCGTTGATGTGTTGAAGGGAAAATAATCATATAAACACCGATAAAAGACAGAGGCGCACTGCTATGCGCCTCTGAATTAAAAAATCATATTTTATCCGGGTCATCCCGGTGAACTCAATAAGCTTAACCCAAATTGGTTATTGCTGCCTGCAAAGAATCACACTGATACTCATGCCTGCACCTACCGATGCTAAGACATAATAATCTCCGCTGTTAATCTTCTGTCCTTCCATATTTCCTTTCATGATCAAATCACAAAGGATAGGCACCGTGGCAACAGAGTTATTTCCGAGCTTTGAGATGGTCATGGGCATGATGTCGTCGGGAATCTCCTTGACGCCATACAACCTAAAGATACGAGCAAGGATGGCGTAATCCATCTTTGCATTTGCCTGATGAATGAGCACTTTTTTGATTTCAGCAAATGGGACACCTGCTTTATCAATACACTCCTTTACGACCTGTGGAACATGATTTAAGGCATATTCGTACAATTTACGGCCATTCATCTTTATGAAGATGTCATTTTTTCCATACTGAGGATCGTATGATTTTTCCATCCGTAACAACATACCATATTCGAGGGCATCGGTTCTGGTTTTATGGCTGATCATGCCAACAGGGGTATCGCTTTCAACGGCTTCCAGAATAGCGGCTCCGGCTCCATCGGAATACAACATGCCATCGATATCGTGCGGATCAAAAACCCGCGATAAAGTTTCGGCAGCAATTACCATTATCCTTTTCGCGTCACCCGATCTGATATAATAATCGGCCTGGATCATCGCCTGTATCCATCCCGGACACCCAAACGATAAGTCATAAGCGACGGTATTGGGATTTTCAATTCCCAGCTTTTGCTTAATTCTGACGGCAAGGCAAGGTACCAAATCTGATTTGGGATTTGATTTCTTTACATCGCCGAAGTTATGGGCCACAATAATATAATCCAACGTCTCTTTATCTGTATTTGAGGACGTAAGGGCATCCTGTGCAGCAAAAAAACCAATATCAGAGGCAACGTATTTATCCTCTACATATCTTCTTTCTTCTATTTCAGTGATTTGATTAAACTTACTAACAATCTCATTATTGGTCTTAGCTATCTTTTCTCCAGCAGAATTATAAAATTCATTCTCCAGAAATTTTTCATTTTTTATAATACGAGTTGGAATATATCGTCCGGTGCCTTTAATAATCGAATAAAAAGCTTTACTCATGATGGGGTCAATTTGTTTGATAATAAGAATTTTAACGTTGATTAAAGTAATGATTTGGTTCAATGTACTATGTGGGTTCAAAAATAGAAAACTTTCATGAATAAATGGTCGCTTTATTCAAGATAATACAAATAAATGAAATTGAACGGGTTTTATTTCAGAAGATTTGCAAGTTTCCACCATCCCAAAAAGGCACTTTCAAAGCGAATCATTCAACGATGATTTCATATTTGCAGAGCAGTCCGGCCAGCCCGTTTACTGAAAATTTCGCATTCTTCATTCTGTTTAGTTCTGGATCGATTGTATAATTGTAAGCCGAGGTGAAATCAGCACCGTTCAGGTTACTTTTTTCAAATTGGGTCATGGATAAGTCACAATCTGCAAAAACAGCATTGGTTAAATCGGTATCCGCGAAATTAGCCTCCCGGATGCTGCATCTCTTAAAAATGGTATCCCTGAGTTTTTTCTTGAAAAAATAAACGTAATCCAAAATGCAATTCTCAAAGCTTACGCAAAACAAGAAATCCTTGCAGTTACTGAAATCAACCCCAATGAGTTTGCAATTTTTAAAAGAGACATTTCTCAAAGCCGTAGCGTCAAGCTTTATCATCGATAAATTACAATCAACAAACTGGCAATCTGCAAATTCATTGTTTAAAAGAAGTCCATTGGAAAAATTGCAATCCTTAAAAATGCATTTAAGAAACTCGTTTTTAGACACTTCCTTTTCCGACCAATCGATGTTATCGAATGTTTTATTCTCGTGAAGGGCTGTTTTCATACGCAAATAAAAATAAATTGTATTAAACTGGTCGTATGGAACGCTCATGAATGCTTGGCTCATCGGTGTTTGGGTTTCCAGGCATGCTCGTTTCATATTCAATTACAACGTTTTTAAAAAATCAGTTACAACGCATCGGCAAAAATACAGATGTAATCAGCAATAACAAAATGTACTGATGCTAATGTTAATGTTACATATGAATATATTACCTTTGTTTAAATCAAGGTCACAACCTTTTTTATCCGCTTAAGGATCTCATGATTAAACGGTGGATCCAAAAACATTTATCACCAGTGAAGGTTGTGTCTTTGATATGATCCTGCACAGTCATCTCTCCGGATTATATTGCAGGATACCTGATTGCTACAACAACACTTTTAACTTGGGGAACAAATGAAAAGTATCCTTCTCGCGATAGTTCTATTCCTTGAAATCCTTTACTGCAAAGCCCAATCAGAAATAGGATTTTATATTCCAAAGGATGGAGGCCGTGTGGAAATCCCCTTTGAAAACTATAACAACCTCATTGTGATCAATGGGATCATGAACGATCGCCTTCCCTTGCATTTCATCTTCGATACCGGAGTTCATACTTCGATCATCACCGATAAAACCCTGAGTGACCTGATTGGCGTCAAATATGACCGGATGTACACCATGTCGGGGATCGGCGAACACAAGCAATTCAACGTTTATCTGGCCAATGGTGTATCCATCGACTTTCCCGGTCTATTGGGCAGGAGCTTAAACATGCTGGTACTTGAAGAAGATTACCTGCTCCTGAAGAATTATCTGGGGGCCTCCATTCACGGAATCCTGGGAACCGATCTGCTGCTAAACCTGGTCCTGACCATCGATTATGAAAATCATAAACTGATTTTTCAAACTCCGCAAAGCTTTAAACCTCCACGAAGGGCAATCAGCATTCCCATTATGATCCACGACAATAAGCCGTACATCCTTCTTCCCGTCACCCTTCTGGACGGGACAAAAATTGATGCCAAACTGCTTGTCGATACGGGAGCAAGCCA
>JAUZOX010000454.1 GCA_030706265.1 Bacteroidota bacterium
CAGTAATCGCGATACCGTTTGTGGGCAATAAGTTGAAACATATCGTTTAATGTTGCACTGTATATCATATTAAAGTGGATCAAGCTGGTCACGCATATTCATCCAATTCCTGAAAATCAGGGTGGGTGAGGAATGTCAGTTGAAGTAAATCTGGGTAATTCCGTAGTGGGAGTGGTCGATATTCAACCCGAAAAAATTTCTTTTCCTAATATTAAAACGCCTTCAAAACCTGTAGAACTGAATAAAGATGTCAGGACTATTCGTTCTAAGACCAGCGGTGAACAGTTGCTTGCGAATGACAATGGAGAAGCAACCCGAATCAAGATAACCGAAAAACCAACCAGGAAAATTATTGAATCGAAACCTGAACCGGTAATCAATCCAAATGCATTGTATCGGCGTCCCTCAAAACCGGGAGCAAGCCAGGGTATTACCGGCCGACCTGGCGATCAGGGTGTTGCGGGCGGTATTGCTGATAGCAAAATATATAAGGGGAATCCGGGTAGTGGAAACGGTGGAGGTTCAGGTAATGGAACTGGAGGCGGCTCAGGCAACGGCAACGGACCGGGTATCGGTTCAGGTTCAGGATCCGGAATTTCATGGGATCTGGGTGGACGATCTGCACGCAGCTTGCCAAAACCCTCTTACAATTCAGCGGAACAGGGGAGAGTCGTTGTGACAATTTGGGTCAACCGCGCAGGGCAGGTCACCCGGGTGATGAGTGGTGCAAAAGGAACGACGGTAACCGATCCATCATTGATTCAGCAAGCCGAATCAGCGGCACGGCATGCCCTGTTTTCAGCTAATCCCAATGGCCCGGATGAGCAGGTCGGCAGGATTATTTACAATTTCCTTAAACTGAACTAAAGAAGTTTCTTTTTGAAGAATGGTTGAGTTGTAAAGGTCAAGAGAAAAAATATTGACTTCTACCTTTCTTTTTTGTTTTGAATGAATCCCTTCTCTAAGCATAAGCGTGCCACTATGTCAGTAATGACAGCTGGTGCGTTTTTTCCCAATAAGACTGCAGCGGGTTATTGGGATCAGTCCGAAAAGCAGGGGCGGAATTAAGCATAAATATTGTTTAATCCGATAAAGAAAAAACTAACTTTATCCACTTTTTCGACTTATCTTTGTTTTTATAGAAAAAAGCTGACTGAACTTAAAACGTTGTTGATCAGCCAACATCAATCGGTATCCCATCAACCGATTCAAAGTTCTTATAAAATCGTGCTATATTCGTAAAGTGATTGGGAGAAGGAATCTATTTTTAAAGAATTACAGGAAGATTACACCCATTAGAAAACGAGTACCTACCCTTATCATACGCAGCAGGTAAGAAGGATAATTGAAAAAAAATTGATACATTGTTGAAAGATGCTTTATAGATACTCTATAGGTATCCATAAAGTATCCATTAAGTATCCATTAAGTATCCATAAAGTATCCTTTAAATCTAAATTTTACCACTCTTTTACCATCTTTTTCGGATACTTTTTGAGCGTGCTTTTTACTTGCCTTCGTGATTGCTTTAGGCGGTGCAAAAATGGGGACAAAAATGCATACTCAGGAAAATGCAAAAAATGTGCCAGTCAGAAATAGGGCTGCAGTCTGCAGATGGCTCAAAGAGCTTAAAATCAACCGCATGTCAGATTGGCGGCCGTTTAGGGAAAATGCATTGATCAAATGTATTCAATGATATTGGTCACAGAAGCATTACTGCTTCTGTGGATTTTTTCCATATTGCTTCCGGGCATTTTGGGGATGAGTCGAAAATGGAAGTTTCTTCCGCTGGCGATTAAAACATTGATGCCTTTGCCCACAACTTTTCAGACGCATCCCTGTTTCGTATTCGGGCCAAAAAAAGAGCCATGCTCAATTTTTGGGGAATTCAATGGATTCCGCAGATAATTGAGCATGGCTCTTTTAGGGCTTTCGGATGAAGTGTTGCCTATCGGTTAGCGCATATCCACAACTTCAACTTTTGGATAATTGCTTGCTTTAAAAACAAATTCGGCGTCTGAAATAGGTTGGTTTGTGATGAAGTTTTCAATATTGTAAGTAAACACTGCTCCATTTTTATCAAAAACCTGCATGCTCTTGACTTGTTTGGTTTCCTTGTTTAACGTCAAATTTACTTTAGAAAACTTTTTACGTCCTTTTACAGGTGCCATCTCTATGACAAGCACGTTTCCCTTATCGGCAATGAGTTTCGATTTGTAATTTTTACTATATGACGTCATGAATTTGGTAGGGGTAAATGAATCTTCGTCCCCTGAAACTTCACTGATCTGAACTTCATTTGCGTCTTTCTGATAGGTCCAGACGGTTTTGCCGTCACAGAAAATCTGTTGCTCGCTGATGTTAAGTCTGTACTTTTCACCTTTTGAGAGTATCGTTCCCTTAAAACTCTCGTTGATTCTTTGAGTTTTATTGGTCATACTGTAAGTAAATTCAAGTTTCATCGTTTTATAAGCCTTCATCTTTGCGGTGACTTCATCAAGCAAAGCAGCAGCTTTCTTTTCAGCAGACTGCGCATTTAAGATTGAAGGCGTAAATAAAGTAACTGTCATCATCACAACGGCAGTAAGCGTTTTTAGAATATAGATTTTCATTCGTGGTAAATTTTTAAAAAAAGATTTGATGGATCTCGCATGATAGATGCTCATCTTTGTTAGTGTTTTACGAACATGCTCGTTTCATTAGACTTTATTGTTTTTTTCAGAAGTTGTTTTCCTGGCGTTTTCCTTCTTTCATGTAAAGATCCTTCAAATATTGTTCCAAAGCCATCTCTCCGGAAACTTTGACTTCACGGGCCTTGGAGCCTTCAAAAGGGCCGACGATTCCGGCCAGTTCAAGCTGGTCTATGATGCGACCGGCCCGGTTATATCCGAGTTTTAGCTTGCGTTGGAGCAAAGAGGTCGATCCTTGCTGGGTCTGAACAATAATGCGGGCTGCATCTTCAAACAGGTCATCGCGTTCATTGGGATCTAAATCTGCAGCAGGTTCGCTGGTTTCATCATAATATTCAGGCAGCAAAAAATCCGTGGGGGCGCGTTGTTCACCGATGAAAGAGGTAATCCTGTCGATTTCAGGGAGGTCGATAAAGGCGCATTGCAAACGTATCAGGTCGCTTCCTGTCGAAAGCAGCATGTCTCCGCGGCCGATTAACTGATCGGCTCCGGATGAATCGAGAATCGTACGGGAATCAATCTTCGAAATGACACGGAATGCAATCCGTGCCGGGAAGTTAGCCTTGATAGAACCGGTAATGATATTTACAGAAGGGCGTTGC
>JAUZOX010000455.1 GCA_030706265.1 Bacteroidota bacterium
ATACGGTGAAAGTAATTGCCCGTAAAGGAAAAGACGAATATACTGATGAGATCAAATTCCAGTATCAGACAGAGAAGTGGGACAAACCTGCACAAATGCAACTCGAGAAAATAAAGCAGGAAGGTGATACCGCAACTATTCTGGTTCAGCTGGTTGATGCCAAAGGAGTCAAATGCCTTGATGCCCAAAATCATGTTGAGTTTTTACTCCAGGGCGATGGCGTGTTACTGGATGACCTAGGTACTTCGAGCGGTTCACGTAAAGTTCAGGCTTACAATGGTCGCGCCATAATCAAAATTAAGCTGAACAACGGCAATAGCGTTGCCGGAGTAAAATCGGAAGGATTGAAAACCGTTTTCTTGAATTTGTAGGAAGGAGGATGTTTATTAAATAAAATTCAATTTAATAAATATTTCGACTTCGCTTTATATTCAGCATTTTATACTGCTGATATAGAGCGAAGTCGAAGAGTTTATAACTAACAGAATAACTATTGTTTACAATTTTTAACCACATTATTATCAAGTGAAATTCAAAGGGGCATTAATTACAGTATTTGGTTTAGCTTTAATCACCTGCTTTTCAGGCTTTTTAAAACCAATTTGGCAATCAAAATTTGTACAAGCTACAAATGATAAACTGACGTACGTACCGGATGAAAACGGGAATATTATTCCGGATTTCAGCCGGGTCGGATACCATCAGGGGGATAAAGAAATACCGGATGTTCCGGTTGTCAAAACAATTTCTGCCAATCGCAATGGTGAGAGCCAGACCGTGATCCAAAAAGCCATCGATGAGGTTTCAGCACTGCCGTTAAACAGCCAGGGCATCCGCGGCACAATATTGCTTAAAAAGGGAATTTACAATGTCCCCGGAATACTGAATATATCTAAAAGTGGTATTGTTTTGCGAGGTGAAGGTGACGATAAAAACGGAACTGTAATTATTGCAACCGGTAAGGGACAACGCAATCTTTTAAACATCTCAGGTCCCGGCAGAAGAGAAGAAATAGCCGGCACAAGGACGAGAATAGCAGATTCCTATGTCCCTGTTGGCACCTTCTCCTTCAAAGTTGAGAATGCACAGAAATTCAAAGTTGGAGATCCGATCGTAATTTTCCGTCCCGGTACCGATGCCTGGATCAGAGACATCAAGATGGATCAAATTACCGTTCGCCCCAAAAGCAGCGGTACTATTCAGTGGACAGCCAAGGCCTATGATCTTCAATATGAACGCACCATTACAAAAATTGAAGGAAACAAAATCTATGTGGATAACCCTGTTGTTATGGCAATGGAAACCCGCTACGGAGGAGGATCGATCTATAAATACTCTTTTACCGGAAGAGTTGAAGAAGTTGGTGTTGAAAATATCTTGTTCAAGTCAGATTACGAATCTGAAACAGATGAGGACCATGGATGGGAAGCTGTAGATTTTGGAAATGCGGAAAACTGCTGGGCCCGCAATATTACGGCTCAATACTTTGGTTATAGCTGTGTCTTCGTAGGAGGTGGTGGCAAATATATCACCATTACCGATTCTAAATGTACTGAAGCCAAATCTCAGATCACCGGCGGACGTCGTTATTCCTTTAATATAAACGGACAGATGGTATTAGTCAAAAACTGCCAATCCGAAGATGCCCGCCACGACTATGTAACGGGCGCCAGGGTTTGTGGTCCAAATGTCTTCTTCAATTGTAAGGCTCGCAGGACGCATGCCGATATTGGTCCACATCATCGCTGGGCCACAGGGACGTTATTTGACAACATTGATACAGATGGTGAAATAAATGTTCAGGATCGCCAGTACATGGGATCAGGTCACGGTTGGGCCGGAGCAAACCAGGTCCTCTGGAACTGTAAGGCAAATGATGTATGTGTCCAAGACCCATGGGCTTCAGCAAAAAATTATTGCATCGGAACACAAGCCACTAAAAAACCCGGAAGCTTTCCGGGTCGCTTGGATGGGGAATGGGAAGGACAAAATAAAGCCGGCCTTGATCCTTCATCCCTTTACCTGGCACAACTAAAGGCCAGGAAACAATAATAAATAGTTCAGTCATTAACGATTGATTGATGACTAAACTATTTATCAGATTGATCTTTATGATTTGATGATAAAACTGTTCAATCAATGAAAAAATTAATATTTGTATTCCTGGGTATGTTATTGCTTGCCAACATCAAACCCATCTATGCTCAAAACAGTGTTTCCGACAACTCATACCTTAAGCTATGGTATACACGGCCAGCTTCTATTTGGGAAGAAGCATTACCCCTGGGTAACGGCAAGACCGGAGCAATGGTATTCGGTGGCATTGTGACAGAACGTTATCAGTTAAATGACCTTACATTATGGTCTGGCGGTCCCAATGACGGAAACAACCCCAACGGTCCGGAAATCCTCAAAGCGACCCGTGAAGCAGTCATTCAGGGCGATTATGCAAAAGCAGGAGAAACCTGGAAGAAAATCCACGGCCCCTACTCTGCACGCTATCTTCCGATGGGAGATCTTTTCATCAGGATGAAAATGAAAGACACCACTGTCAGCAATTATTACCGTGACCTCAATATCCAGAAAGCCGTTGCCAGTGTTCGTTATCAAAATGCAGGAAACGAATATTCCCGTGAATCTTTTATCAGTTTTCCCGATAAGGTCATGGTTGTTAATCTAAAGAGCAATCATAAAAGCACCTTATCGTTCGATGCATGGATGACCAGTTTACTGCATTATAAGATTGAAAAGAAATCGGATAATTATATCGTGTTAAAGGGGAAAGCCCCAAGCCACGTAGCCAATCGGGATTATGAACCTGTACAGATCGGCTATGATGAGGTGAACGGTGAAGGGACAAACTTTGAAATCCATCTGAAAGTCAAAACAATAGGTGGAAGTGTCAAAGTAGAAAACAACAGGCTTGTTGTCACCGACGCAGATCAGGTGACGCTTTACCTTTCGGACGCCACCAGTTACAATGGGTTTGACAAATCACCCGGAACACAAGGAAAGGATCCTTCTATCGAAGCCACTGCCAATTTGAATGCAGCCTGCAATAAATCATTCGAACAGTTAAAAACGACTCACATAGCAGACTTTCAACACCTGTTTGATCGTGTTAACTTCGATTTGGGGGTCGATGCACAAGCCGCCAAACTACCTACCGATGAGCGGATGTTACGTTTAAATAACGGCAAAAGCGATAACCAGTTCCAGACATTATATTATCAATATGGACGTTACTTGTTGATTTCAAGTTCACGTGATCAAAAGATGCCGGCCAA
>JAUZOX010000456.1 GCA_030706265.1 Bacteroidota bacterium
GCATATTTACGGAGATGTCACAGCCAATACAGCTGAAGCGGTCAGCCAAAACTGGGAAAAGATCAAGATGGGCGAAGGGCGTACATCCGTATTATCGGGCGTTCCGAACTCTTTACCCGCAATGGTTAAGGCTCACCGGATTCAGGAAAAGGCGCGGGGAATTGGTTTCGACTGGGAAAAGCCCTCTCAGGTCTGGACCAAGGTACTGGAAGAACAACAGGAAATGCTCGATGAAGTGCACAAAGGAACCGACCACTCCAAACTTGAAGAAGAGTTTGGGGATTATCTTTTTGCATTGGTAAACTATGCCCGATTTGTTGGAGTAAATCCTGAGGATGCGCTTGAACGGGGTAACCGTAAATTTATCCGCAGGTTTCAATTCATTGAAGAAAAGGCTAAAGAGGATGGAAAATTGATTCATGAAATGACGCTGGCCGAAATGGATGCATACTGGAATCAGGCAAAAGTAGAAGAACGTTCATAACCTGAAAAAACATTCACGATTGAAACAACCAGCCCTCAGCAGAACGATGATTGTCCTGACGATAATCATTACCAGTTTTTCAGGCATCCACGCCCAGAAGAAAACGACTTCGTCTTTCGACAGCATCCCTTCTTTCAGGACTGATTCAGCCGTGACCTTCAACTATGATGTCTTAAACCTCCACACCATTGGTTCCGGATTTCGTGATGGCGGCAGAGTCTATACTTCGCCCATTCGATGGACTGGCACAGACTGGCTTAAAGTTGCTGTCCTAGGCGGGGCTGCGGTTGCGGTCCATCAACTTGACGAGCCGATCAACAACATGATACACAGGAATAGCAGCCCCTTTATGAAAGGGTTCAGTAGTTCTTTTGAACCCTTTGGAAATTCGCTATATGTCATACCAGCCCTTTTAGGCACCTATTTTTATGCCCATGCAACCGGGAAAGAGGAGTTGAGTGGATTGACCATCACGGCAGGAAAAGCAGTGATTATCGCAAATGCAATCGCCACCTGGAGCAAAGTATTGGCCCATCGGCACCGTCCTTACGAAGGCACACCCTCTAAACCAAACCAATGGGATGGTCCGCGTGCCGACTTTAAAAATGTTTCTTTCTTTTCATCCCATACCGTAACTGCATTTTCGCTGGCAACCGTCATCGCTTCAACCTATTCCGATCAAAAATGGGTACCCTATGCATGCTATTCGATGGCATCGCTGGTTGGTATTTCGAGAATCACCGGAAAAGACCATTGGGCTACCGATGTATTTGTAGGAGCAGTGGTTGGATACGGTGTAGGGAAATTGGTTTACAAGCTCAACCGGTCCAAAAAAATCAAGTTGGTTGTTGGCTTATAATCATGTCACTTGTACCGGCTTCAAATTGCTTATATATCCTGTTTTGTCTTTTCTACGAGGGTAATGCCCTGGATGACCATCTCCTTGTCGACCGCCTTGCACATATCGTAGACCGTCAACAGTGCCACAGATACGGCTGTCAGGGCTTCCATTTCAACGCCGGTGGAACCCACACACCGTACTTCGGATTTTACCACAATCCCGGTATCGATCATTTCGGTCTTGACATCAATTTTAGTCAGTTGCAGCGGATGACACAAAGGGATTAGTTCTCCCGTTCTTTTTGCAGCCTGGATACCGGCTATCTCTGCTACAGCAAGCACATCCCCTTTCTTCATTTGGTTTTCTCTGATGAGTCGAAGCGTATCGGGCTGTAAACATATATTGCCCGTTGCCTTCGCAATTCTTAGCTGGTAAGGTTTGGCGCTTACATCTACCATGCAGGCTTTGCCTTTATCGTCCGTATGCGATAACTTGCTATTCATCTCCTACCCTCCTATGTTGTAAAATGATCCCAAAGTATTGACGGATCCGCTTTCAGGTTTGAATCGTATTGCTTGTTTCAAGGCCTCTTCTACTCCCAATGTCCTGACGTCATAACCCGCATTATTAAACAAACAGGGTTTGATAATGCCATTGGCCGTCAGTCTGAGCCGGTTACAATGTGTACAGTCGCCTCCGCTTCCGCCATCAACGATGGCAAACTTCCCTAAACCAAGTGACATCTGTTGAATGAAACGAACTGCCAGTCCGTTCCGTTTGCAATATTCCGTCACTGCCTGCGCATCGGGTTCATCGGAAGAGGTTTTGATCACGCAATTAATTTTGACCGGATCCAGCCCGGCATCTCTTGCCGCTATAATCCCTTCAAGTGCATTCTTTAAATCGCCCCCCCTGGTCAAAAATGCATAACGATCCGGATCAACAGTATCAAGGCTGATATTGATTCGCTGCAGTCCTTCTTTTTTCAGCGTTGTTGCATATTCGGACAGCAGGGTTCCATTGGAGGTCATGGAAAGATCTTCTACGCCGGGAATCGCAGAGAGCATGCGAACTAAATCAACAACTCCCTTTCTTACGAGCGGTTCACCACCCGTAATCCGGAATTTATGAAAACCCAGATTTACCGCCGCTCTGGCTATGACTGTAATCTCTTCATACGAAAGGATATCGTTATGATTAAGCAATTTCACCCCTTCCTCCGGCATGCAGTAACGGCAGCGAAGATTGCACCTATCTGTTACGGAGATGCGCAAATAATTTATATCCCGGTTATAATGATCTAACATCGACCAGATCTCCTTTTTTAAGATGCGTGATCCCGGGCGGAACACTCATTATCCCATCGGCGGCAACATAAGCATGAATATGGGCAGATCCATGATATTCGATGGGGATGACCCCATCGGTATGAATAAAAGTGACAGGCACAAAAGCCCTTCTTTCGCTATTTCTTCGAACGTAATCAACTCCAAGGGCCAGTTTCAGTTGTACCGGTTTATGGGTGTGCCCGTTTAAGGCATAGAGCAACGGCTTGACCAGCATTTCAAACTGCACGAAGGATGAAACCGGATTGCCCGGAAGTCCAAAGATGTATTTACCTTTTCTAAAACCAAATACGGTTGGCTTACCCGGTTGGACCGCAATGCTTTTAAATAGAATTTCAATCTTTTGTTCCTGTAATATTCCCGGTACAAAATCAAAGTCGCCCATAGATACCCCTCCCGTCAACAATACCACATCAGCTTTAGACAATGCCTGCTCAATAGCCAGCCGCGTTTGTTCCACATCGTCGGGGACGATTCCCATGTAAACGGGAATGGCATTCATCGCCGAAACCTGTGCCGTCAACTGAGCGGCATTGCTATTTCGAATCTGAGACGGTTCGGGTATTGTGTCAGGTTCAACAAGTTCATCACCCGTTGACAAGATA
>JAUZOX010000457.1 GCA_030706265.1 Bacteroidota bacterium
ATGCGATATCGTCATAAAACTTGGAAAACGTCCTTTGGTATGGGCTGATATCGCATTGAAATATCCCGAGGCGATTAAGCTATTGCCTAAGGAAACCATTTTTGTTGACTGGAATTACGGCTGGGACATGAATAAATTTGGGGACCATGCAAAACTGATGGAAAGCGGGTTTGAAATTTGGGGATCACCATCCTTAAGATGCTCTCCCGATAACTATTCCCTCACCCAATGGGAAAAGCATTTTGATAATATTCGTGATTTTATCCCTGCAGCCAGAAAGTTGGGATATAAGGGGATGATCATGACTTCATGGTCAACATCCGGATTATACTCAATGGTCAATGAGACAAATACGGACCTGGTGGATCTGTACGCTATCAGGCATGTTTATCCGCTTACCGGTTTTAACCTACTTCTCGCCGCTTACACCGAAGGCATCAACAGCCAGCATCCCCTTGATATTCATCAATTTATTACAGAGTATTGCAATACGACCTACGGATTTAATAAAGCACAATCGGCCGCTTTTTGGAATGCATTGAAAGCAGCTCCTTACGAAGTAAATGCCGGAAAGGTTGTAAACAAGCCTGGACTTTCATTACAAGGTCTATTGGACAGCGCAAGGCTATCGGCAAAAGAGTTTCATGAGCTGAAGCCGCTAAAGAACCGGAACGAATTTGAACAATATCGTTTAATGGCGGATATTCGTGTTCAGTATCTTGCATTTCAGAATATTGAAAAACAGGTGAATGAGGCAAGCTTTACGATTAGCCAGATTCCATTTGTTCTGAAACAACTGGAAGACCTGATGGCTAAAGACGAAGGACTTTCCAGAAGATTTACAGCTTTAAACAAGGGATATTACCATCCTTCTGAAATTGAGGCAGAAAATCAGCTTCGCAAAGCCAGAATACAGCTTCTTTATGATCGTCTGTCAAGGAGAAAATAGTGTCAGGACCACTTACGGTATAACCCGGTAAATTGATCTTCAAAAAGGAAAAGGAGTTCTATCCCATCGAAATAAAATACGGGAAGAAAAATGCATCAGCTCAAAATCACTCGATGTTGATAATTTGGGTAATAATGGAGATATCTTTATCTTCAACGTAAACAGATCCACCGGAATTAACTTTTATTTCGATGCCTCTTTTCTCGCCCGGTACAAGCCCTTGGGCTAGGTATACATTGCCATTTCCTACAAGTTGAACGGATAAATCATCGGTTCCCTCGTACGACTTATACACCAGGACCCATTTATCATTATTGCGAACATCGGTAAATGTCCAAAGATTGGGGTGAAAGACTTTACCCAAATATGATACCGAATAATCACTCTTCCTGGTGCCAAAACCCTTACGATTGAAATTTATATTAAGGTCCGGAACCGAATCGCTCACCTTAACCCAAAGCTGAGAACTTCCCGGATGGTTATTGGCCGCCTTTTTACATGAAAAGAAGAGTAGGACGATAATGGATAAAAATAGTATCTTTTGCATGATTTCAAAATCTTTATTTATAGAGGGAGAGCCAGCGGTATAAAAATACGGCTGGCTCTAAAGCATTAATTTATTCTCTCAAAAAGAATAACACATTAATCACTTATCAATGTTAACATCTTCTGGTACTACCGTAATATCTTCAGAAGTAATATTCGGATTACCGCTATCATACCAACCAGTATTTGTAGATTTTAAAACCAATTTTAAGCCCTTGCCTATAGCTGAAGGATCTACAGGTTTAACAATTGTAGTATTAGAATTTGCATCGGTTATTGTAAGAGTAATTCCTGTAATTTTAGCTTGAACATCATCATATATTGAAACATCCCCATTAGCTCCATTATCTGAAGCCAAAAGAGTTTTTGAATTTTGAGTTGTTCCAGAATACAAATATTGCGGCCATGTGTCACCAGGAGTAGCCCAGGAATTTTTTCCTGTATTTTCTACATCAATAGTTGATAATTCATAATCTACTTTAACATCAAAATGATATCCAGGGATAGATGCAATAGCATCTTTATTTACAATTAAAACATCACCCAATCGCTTGCAAGTTATCGCCAAAGGAAATAGACTTTTGTCTGGAGTAAAATCATTAATTGCAAGATAAGCGACATTCTTCTCGTTATTAAATATTTCAGTAACAGTCCTTAATGGCATTATCGGGCAATAGGTTATAGCCACAAAGGGTGAACCGAAATAATGAGGGTACTTAGCCCAAGCAGCCCATTCTATTTGGGGTGTAGACCCCGGAAAAAATTCAGAACCGTCTACATAAGAAAAATTAGGTTTAGTTCCTTTGTACACAATCATATCATAAAATGCGGTAGCGGGTGGTGCTGCTTTCAACTGACTACTTTGAATATTAAAAGATGCAGGAATATACTTAACATACTGTGAAGTAGCAGGTTGGTTAGTGCTTTCTTTCTTGCAGGAATAAACGGCTACTAAAAGTAAAACCATTATCAATAATTGAATTTTTTTCATTTTTTTGAATTTTTTTAAAAATTTGTAAAAAAAATTAAATTGAAAACTGAAAAAACATAGTATCACCGCTACCTCCTTTCTTTGTAAACATGCTTTCTGATAAATAATTACGCGGGATTCACGGTCAAAGTTATTGCAGCGCCTTAAAGAAATAAAATCCGGTTTTTTAAAGTCGTCTTTTATCAAATTATCGTCTAAGATTAATCATGTTGGAAGAGACAGGTAAAAGCAAATCGTAAAAAAAAAGGAAAGAAGAAACGAAGCAGGTTGTACTATTTAGAAATTGTAACCTGATCTTTTGGATCCCAATTTGACTATTGCCTGCTATACTTCATGCGGCAAATTGAATCGCCGTCTTAGCCTGGACAGGAACTGCCCAAGCGTCGATAAAAATTTAGAAATCGGGTAGCAGTTTAAATTTTATTTTGGAATTTGTCTAAGTCGTCATTTGATCATATCACGTTCTCATTGCTTCAACAGTAGCTGTATTTTTAATATTGCAATTAAATTATATTTATTATATCTAACTATCAAATTTATTATTCATAATGACCGTACTGCTTTTTTTACAGTTGAACCTGTGTAAGACTCATTGTGATATGGTATAAATCTCCTTTGGGATAAAGGTAAAAGGCATCGCCTGATCCAGGCAGCCTATACCGGTAATGTCTTTGTATTTTTTTAAGGGAGTAGTCCAGGGAATTCTTTTCTATGAATTGTGATCGTTTATGACAAACCGGTCATCCGAAATAAAGCTGATCGGCGCTCCCTGGTTCCTGAAATTGA
>JAUZOX010000458.1 GCA_030706265.1 Bacteroidota bacterium
CAACATCTATGAAAAAGTTATTCGTTTCAATGATCGCCCTTCTATTATTAATTGGCAGCACTGTTAGTGCACAAAATCAACAACAAAGAAGGACTCCAGAAGAAAGAGCTAAAATGCAAGCTGATGCCGTTAAGACTGCTTTATCTTTGAATGATGATCAAACAGCAAAAGTTGTTACTATTCTTATTGCAACTTCCAAAAAGGTTGATTCACTCAGAACCGCAAACCAGGGTGGTGACCGTCAGGCAATGATGACCGCTATGAAACCTATCAGTGATGCACGCGATGCTCAAATTAAAGCAATCTTAACTCCGGATCAAGCCACTAAATTTGATGCTCAGAAAGCCACACTCTTTGGTTTCAGACGTCCGGCTCAAGCTCCGGCACAGCAATAATGTCGAAAATACTATATCTATAATATAGTTGTTTCCTATATTATAGGTTTCGAACAAAAAACGCACTCTTTGGAGTGCGTTTTTTGTTAAATTTATAAGGTTTAGCCGCTTTTTGTTCCATCCGTGCAGGATGGCAATGCTATCGGGACGTCAAGGTTACCAAACACGGTCGCCGTCCAAATGATGTGGGGCCTTTGGCTCACACCGCACCTTGAAATGACCCTCTTGACTTCAATGATATTAGGGCTGAAGGTCATCAGTAAGAGTCCGATCAGTTCTGCTCGCTTCAGCTCTTTTCTGCAACGCTTAGTTTTGCTTTTTTAAACAAATGGAGGAGAAAAGCAGAAAAGACTAAACGTGCAAGATGAATAAAACTTTTAAGACAGCCTTATTTTTTCTAAAAAACACGGTTAGTTTTCGTGATAAATAGACTGAATGACTAGCCCTGCGAGTGTAAACCCGAATATGGCTGTGATATGGGCTACCGTTCCATTGATTACGGCTTTCTTGCTGCACCATTCATGATTTGCCAGTTCAGGATCTCCGGGGCTACACTTTGACTTTGGACACATGCATTTTTCCGTACCGCACGATGTGCCTTCTCCCAGATTATTAAGCAGCTCGTCACTGTAAACGCATTGAAATTCTTTGGCCGGCAAGTCCCCCTTACGAATCATCTTCCGGATCCTGGCTGCCAAAGGACATCCTTTTACGTCCCAAAACTCCGCAATTTTCACCTTGGTTGGGTCAATTTTTAATGACGCCCCCATCGAAGAAAAGAATTTCGCGTGGGTACGGGTCGCGCTTCGGATCAGGTGAATCTTGCTTGACACACTGTCGATGGCATCGATAATAAAATCATATGCGTCCAGATCAAACTGGTCGTGGTTATCCTGATTATATATTTTCTGGATTGCCGTAATTTCAGCAGATGGGTTGATGTCCAACAGCCTTTTCTTCAGCGCTTCCGTTTTAACTTCACCCACGGTGAGGGTTGTTGCAAGAATTTGACGGTTGATGTTGGTTATGCAAACCCGGTCAGAATCAACGATGGTCAGTTTTTTGATTCCTGTTCTTACCAGACTTTCAGCGCACCAGCTGCCTACCCCTCCTATTCCGAATATAATGACCTTCTTCGAAGCCAACCTATCCATCTTGTCATTTCCAAACAGCAAAGCGGTACGTTGAAAAATACCTTTTTCAATATTCATGTAAGATAATAAAAAAAACAATCCCCTCATTACCAGTGTATTTTGCAATGAAAGGCATGCATTGTCGAAGTATTTAAATTTTCGGCAAGTATACAAAAAAATATTGAACATCTTTTAGGACATACACCTTGTTATTGAAACATGCAATACCCTTTAGCGGAAAATATCAGGAAATATTCCATTATCTTTGCATCCCGAAAGACTTTTTTAGTTTCCTATAATGAAACGAGCATGTTTTGAAAACACAAAAACCCAACAAAATCCTCCATGCGAGTTCCATACGACCCATTTAATCAAATTATTTTCGTATGAAACGAGCATTTTTTGAAAACACAAACAACGATGAAAATTATCAATGCGAGTTCCATACGACCTAATTAATCAAATTATTTTCGTATGAAACAAAAAATTTGGAATAGTGAATTTATTTTGCTGATATCGGCAAATTTATTGATAAGTATTACTTATTATTCGCTCATTTCAACACTCCCTGTATATATAAGTGAAGAGCTTCATGCCAGCAAAAGCATCGTCGGTATTGTACTTGCATCTTACATTGTCGCTTCGGTTCTCGTACGTCCCTTTTCGGGATATGCCCTTGATCATATCGGGAGAAAGTCCATTTATCTTTCCGCGTTGCTTTTGTACGCCTTGATTTTTTGCGGATATGCATTTGCTCTTACCATATTATTTCTCATTATATTACGTTTTGCCCATGGGTTTACCTGGGGCATCACCACCATTGCGGGATCAACAAATGTAATTGACATAATTCCCCTTGCAAAGCGGGGTGAAGGCATTGGGTTTTATGCGCTTTCCACTACGATGGGGATGGCGGTTGGACCCGTTTTTGGATTGTTCTTTCTGCACCACTGGGGTTATTTCACCATGTTCTTTGCCGGATTCTTCATCAGTCTGGTTGGGTTTATTTGCGCGTCATGTGTCAAATATCCACCTTACAAACCTGTTGTTGAAGATAAGAATTTCAGTTGGTCCATGCTCTTTGAAGTCCAATCCATCCTGCCGTCGTTAAACCTGACCATCATCCAGATTACGTATGGCGGATTGCTCTCTTTTATTGCATTGTTTGGACATGAGATCGGCATCAGGAATGCCTCAGGTTTCTTTTTGATTTATGCACTGGGTATCGCAATATCCAGAATTCTCTCCGGAAAAGAATTTGATAAACGAGGACCAAAATATATAATGCCCTTATGTATCAGCTTATTGATTATCGGATTTATCGTACTGTCTCTTATCAAAAATCCTTTTGGCTTTTACGGTTCTGCCATCATATTGGGTTTTGGCAACGGGGTCATCTTCCCGACCTTTCAAACCATGGTCAACAATCTTTCCATCCCAACCCGGCGTGGTGCGGCAAATTCAACGCTCTACACGGCACTCGATCTTGGAATGGGACTTGGAATGATCGTCATGGGATTCATCTCGCAGAGCACTTCTATAACGACTGCCTTCCTTGTTAGTTCCTGCATCTGTGGAATCGGGCTGATCTACTTTATGCTTTTTTCTTTAGGGCATTATGAAAAGAACAAGCTAATATGACCCGGTTTTGCATAAAAAAAGCAGCCCGAACATCTATCTCAAGGGTTGACATTTCAGCGAATTAAAAAAACATTTCCG
>JAUZOX010000459.1 GCA_030706265.1 Bacteroidota bacterium
ACTATATTAATACCTTGCAAAGATAGCGATTATTCATTATTTCTGCCCTACGCTGTTATTCTGTTCACAATATAAATATTTAAAAAAATCGACCTACTTTTACCTTTTAAAATAACCCTATCAATCCATCATCGGCTAACACATTCATCTGATGAGTTTAATCTATGATACTGCCATTGCGATTTACGTAGCAATCATCCGGATTGCGGCACTCTTCAACCCTAAGGCCCGTCAATGGGTAGTGGGGCGCAAACATATATTCAGAAAAATCAAGGTAGCTCTTAACGGAAACACTAGCCCCGTCATTTGGGTCCATTGTGCTTCGCTGGGAGAGTTTGAACAAGGACGTCCCGTCATTGAAGCCATCAGGGAACAGCATCCTGACACGAAAATATTTCTCACTTTCTTTTCACCCTCCGGTTTTGAAATCAGGAAGAACTACCAGGGAGCGGATTATATTTTTTATCTCCCTGCGGATATGCCTTACAATGCAAGCCGTTTTATCCGGCTGGTCAGCCCCTCGCTGGTTGTCATCGTCAAATATGAGTTTTGGTTCAATTATCTGCACCTGCTAAGAAGAGAGCAAATCCCCACTTTAATTATATCAGCCATCTTCAGACCGTCACAACATTTCTTCCGCTGGTATGGCGGTTGGTTTAGAAAAAACCTGAGAGGGATAAGCCATTTCTTTGTCCAAAGTGATCAATCGGCACAACTGCTTCGTTCTATCGGCATTGCCCAGGTCACCGTTAGCGGAGATACCCGTTTCGACAGGGTTGCCGCCATTGCAGAAAAATGCAAGTCGTTTCCGCTTATAGAACAATACCGGGGAAACGGCAGATTATTTCTGGCAGGCAGCACCTGGCCTGCCGATGAAGAATTGATCAAAACACTCTGCCAATCAAATCAGGGCTTTAAATACATCATTGCACCCCATGAAGTTCATGAAGAACATATCCGTTACATCGAACAACTTTTTGGCGGGCAATGCATTCGTTATTCCAAAGCTACTCCTGAAAACATTTCAAAGACCAATATCCTGATCATCGACAGCATCGGAATCCTCTCCAATCTCTATCAATACGCGTATATTGCCTATATTGGGGGAGCATTTGGCAAAGGGTTGCACAATATTTTGGAAGCTGCCACTTTTGGCAAACCGGTCATCTTTGGGCCCAACTATACCAAGTTCAAAGAAGCGGTCGACCTCGTCGAACTTGGCGGTGTATTTAGCATCCATAATGCGGGAGAACTGATCCATACCGCCAATCAACTTTCGATGGATGAAACTGTTTACATGAAAGCATCGGGTCAGTGTTCGGGTTATGTTGCTTTGATGAGAGGAGCTACCTCGCTCATTCTGCTCGAGATCCATAAACATCTAAGCCTAAAACGATAAAAAATAATCAGAGAAAGAGTCTTAACTTTGCTAAAAACAATCAGCCATGAAATTCTATATTAAAAAGGCAAATAGCATTGAAGGGCTGCCAAGTGTCATAGTCCTGGCCGACAATCCTTCAAATCTTCCCGGTGAACTGCTTACCCAAGATGAAATCAATTACATCAATAACCAATTTGATAATCAAAATAAGAGCCAGTTCGAGTTTAACAAATTCACCCGGTGGATTTACATCCAGTTCCTTAACCTGGAAGAAAACACCCCTTTTAAAAGAGCTGAGAAATTACGCAAGGCAGGTGATACACTGGCATCGGCGCTCAATGAACAGAAAAGTGAATCGGTGACTCTCCTCGATTGTCTGACCGATAGCAACGCTGCTTATTATCTTCTTGAAGGTCTTGCCTTAGGAAGTTATCAATTTTTGAAATACCAAACAAAAGCTGAAGAAAAACGCAATACGTTAAAGGAAGTCAGCATCATTTCAAGGGTAATTACCCAGGCCACTATCGACAAGCTAAACCATATCGTTGACGCAGTCTGGATGGCACGTAATCTGGTTAACGAGCCCAATTCAACCCTCACGGCAACCCGGTTGGCTGATGCACTGTGTGAGATGGCCCACAAAGCGGGAATAAAAGTCGAAGTATTCAATCAGAATAAGATAGAAGCATTAAAAATGGGCGGATTGCTTGCTGTAAATCGGGGAAGTGAAGAGCCTGCCACATTTACCGTAATGGAATATAACCCGCAGGATGCCGTCAATAAACAACCGTTGGTTTTGGTGGGTAAGGGAATTGTCTTTGATACCGGCGGTAACAGCCTCAAACCAACCAGCGCAATGAAAACAATGAAAAGCGATATGGCGGGAGCTGCTGTAGCCGGGACCACGCTGTATGCTGTTGCACAGGCACACCTTCCCATATATGTCATTGCCCTGATACCAGCAACCGATAACCGGATAAACAGCCATGCCCTGGTTCCGGATGATATCGTCACTATTTCGGATGGTACGACCGTAGAAATTCTGAATACGGATGCGGAAGGAAGGCTGATACTTGCAGATGCCTTAGCCTATGCAAAAAAATACGATCCCATGCTTGTTATTGATTTGGCAACGCTGACAGGATCCGCCACTGCCGCAATTGGGAGTGTGGGGGCAGTTGCAATGCACGTCGCGAGCGATAATTATTTTGAAACATTATCCGATTGCGGGTTTAAAGTAAACGAACGTCTTGTTCCTTTCCCAATGTGGGATGATTATGCTGAAATGATCAAGTCGGATATCGCGGACATAAAACAATCGGGAGGAAAATACGCCGGATCAATCACGGCAGCCAAATTTCTTGAACACTTTACGGATTATCCCTGGATTCATATCGACATGGCCGGAACAGCGTTTACAGAGAAACGCGATTCTTATCGCGGACTCGGAGGAACGGCATTTGGAGTCAGGCTTCTCTTCGATTTCATCAAGGAATTATCAGAAGATAATTAAAGACATTTATCTCGTAAGCAAGCACGCTAAAGAGGATAGACCGGACTTTTAAGTCATCCTCTTTAGCGTGCATCATTTATGGGGGAGACGTTTTTATTGTCTGCCCTTATGCAAATCGGGCAGAACTATTCCTTGGCATTCATGATATGAGTCTGGTGATTGATAGACTCCTGGTGAATGGCTTTGAAAATATTGGTAATGAATTCAGCGCTCAACCCTTCGGCAGCACCCAGTTCAATGCTCTTATTCATGATTTCATCCCAACGGCCGGCCTGGAAGATGGTAATGCTCTGGTTTTTCTTAAACTTACCTATTTCCTCGGACACCCTCATGCGTGTCCCCATCAAACGG
>JAUZOX010000046.1 GCA_030706265.1 Bacteroidota bacterium
AGAAAATAAATTTTATATTAGCCAGGGAACTTTAAAACAAGGCTCGTTATAGAGGCAGTAATCGGCATTCCCGTTAACGGCAAAGGTTTTTATTGAGGCTGCTTTTGCAAGCAATTGTTTTGCATAGGTAATAGTCGTACCGGTCTTGATCCGGTCATCAACCAACAGAATTGACTTGCCAACAAAATCAAACTTGATTTCTTCCAATAACCTGGGTATGTCATAAAGCTTGTTTTGTTGGGCGTCGCGCAAATTTAGCTTGAGCAGATGAACCTCATAGCCAAATTGTTGATTTAGGAGTGCAGCAGGAATGATGCCCCCGTTAGCAATAGCAACAATAAAATCGAAATGTTCTTTAAACTGAACCGATCGTATTCTTTCGGCGATTTCGTTCCAGCTCTTACTTTCCATTCTTATCAAGCCATTTCAGGAGGAAGAATCCACCAACTATCTGAAGTATGATACCAGGCAAACCCAGTCTGACGTCTTGTGTTGCGGCAAAGAAACTGTTTGATGAAATTCCTTCGATGAACATTCCCGGAAGTTGATATCCCAATACGACAAGCGCAAGGGTAGCTAAAGAAAGCTTTCTTGTGTGCTGTGCTATCATTGCTGCAGCAACTGCCAATAGGACAGACTTAACAAGAATAATCGGCAACATTGCAGCAACGGGCATCCCAAATAATGCATAGTTGATGGTTGGTGAAAGTATCGCTGTCATCAAACCAGTTACCAGACCGTATTTATAAGCTGCTATAAGCGTAAAGAAGAAAATCGGCAAAAGAATCAGTCCGCCATTAGGAATAAGATGGCACAATTGGGGAAGTATCAGGTTGCCTGCAATAAAAGCAGCACTGAAAAGATAAGTATTGACATTTGCCAGTCCCTGTTTCTTTTGCGAAAATTGAATTGCTGAAATCATCTTGTATAGTTTTAGTTTTGTTAAGGTTGGGTTTGATAAATCCCTTGTTTATATGTTGGTGCAAATATACTTTAAAAATGTACTTGATAAAAGAATAAATGAGGGTTATTCCGTTAAGTAGTATCATTTTTTTATCTTCAGTTCCTTTGATTTTTATCCTTATTGTTGCCCATTAAATTTCCCTTGAAAATGTACGTTCTCCTTTGCGAGTTATTTTAATATTCAAATATGCATGACTTTTTTTATTCGGATTTGAATCGGGAAGAGTCAAAATGATTTGTTAATAAATTAAAAGTGATTTGTTAAATATTCCTTAATAAAATGTTAATATGATAAAGAAATAGTTTTAAATTAGCGGCATAAATATAGCGTTATGAAGGGTGGTGCAAACGAACAATTGTATAAACATTGTAAGTCTAAAGGGTTGCATTTTAATCATGTCTGTGAGGTTGGAGTGTATTTGCCCGAAACCTCAAATATTCTGGAATTTACCTTGGAAGGAGTAAGAACGACCTTAGTTGAGCCTGATCCTAAAAGTGTTAAGGCTATTCATCAGTATTTTAGAAATAATAAGAATATTTCGCTTTTTCCCTATGCCGTTTTTGATTACAACGGGTTAATTGAACTTTCAAAGCGCGAGTCATCAACTTTTGTAACATGTCTTAAATCAAGTCCGGCTCTTGTAAACGACAGTTATATCAAGAATAAAAGAGACAATTTTCAGGTCGAATGCAAAACGTTTGATAAGATTGATGATGGTACTATTGACTTGCTGAGTATTGATACTGAAGGATGTGAATGGTATGTAATCAAGAATATCAGGAGCAGACCCAAGGTGATTTCGATAGAAACCCATGGGAAGTCTTACGTTAACTCTTTTATCAATGAAATTAAGGAGTGGGTGGAGGCAAACGATTATGTGATTTGGTATAAGGATAAAAGTGACAGCGTTTATATCAGAAATGGCCTTTTTGATCTGACTGCTGCTGAAAAATTGAAACTGAAAACCCAAATATTTTCTCTTTATCTTGCCAGACAAAAATACAAGCTGAAAAAAACTTTAACGAGAATGACCGATTTCAGAGTCAATAATTTTTTATTTTAAAATAAGGAATTTCAATGCAACCAATGTTTAATGAAAGTTGATTATATGGTAAATATGTACTTATTTTTATTTTTTCTTCTTGTTTTAATCGTTATCCTATTTGTTTATAGCAATGAGGGAGTTCCTGTGTTTTTGTTTCATAAAACACCGTCTGGTTTTGAAACGTATATGAAGATTCTGAAAAGTGCAAGGGTGCATACTTACACTTTTTCAGAAGTCTATGCGATACATAACCAAGGCTTGCACCTGCAAAGGAACTCATGTTTGATCACCTTCGACGATGGATATTCAGACAACTTCTATTATGCTTTTCCATTGTTAAAGCGATTCAAGCTTAAAGCCACGATTTTTATCAACACTGCGTACATCGGAAACGATCCCGATTATCTGACATGGGAGCAGATTAAGCAAATGCATAAGAGTGGACTTGTGGATTTTGAGTTGCATTCACATCGGCACATGCCTGTTTTTATTGACGATGAAGTCGTTCGTCATGCAACCGAAGCTGATTTGGCGGACAAAAATCTTCAGTATCTGTATCACAATAATTTGAGAATAGGCGATCCGGTTTTTAAATCCAGATCGGCATACAGCGAAAAGGGAATTGTGCTGACGGATGCTTTTTTCTCAAGCAGGGATCTTTCGGCCATTCGCTATGAGACGGATGAAGAAACGGAAAAGAGGATCGTAGAGGATATTTCATTAAATAAGTCACTTATTGAATCAAACCTGGGAATAGAGCCTCATTTTTTCTGCTGGCCCTGGGGACATCAATCTGCATTTGGAAAAAATGTGATCAAAAAAATGGGTATTATAGGTTTTGTGACAACCCGTAAGGGAACAAATCCCAGAAAATTTGATCTTGAACATATTTATCGGATAGAGCATCGGGTATACACTCCATTTAAATTTTGGGTTACCCTGAAGGCTTGTCAAAATTTATTTATTGGAAGAATTTATCAATTAATTTCATAATATGACTTTATCTGTTTGTAGTGTTTCGTTTAATGAGGAGTGGATTATCGCCAAAACCTTCAATGCCGTAAAGGACATTGCAGATGAGATGATCCTGGTTGATAGCGGGTCCACTGATAAAACAAGGGAGATTGCAGCTTCGCTGGGTGTAAAGGTATATGTTGAAACTCCTTACAAGGGATGCGGCTTGCAAAAAAACGCAGCCATCGAAAAATGCACTTCTGATTGGATCTTATTTGTGGATGCCGATGAAGTGGTTTCAGAAAAGCTAAAGGAAGAAATTGTCCGGATTATTAATTTACCCGATGCCGCTGATATTTATAAGGTCAGGTTTATATCATATTGCTTTGGCCGATTGATTAAACATGGCGGATGGAGTTCCTTCTATAAAGTACGGTTTTTCAAAAATGGTGCCGGTAAGTTTAGCCCACATATCATCCACAGTTATTTTGTTCCCGAAGAAAATTCGGTTATTGATAAAATCAACGCCGATATCCTGCATTTCACCTATAAGGATATCACGCATTATATTACAAAAAACAATCGTTATACCAATGAAAAAGCCCTGATGCAATATAAAAAGGGGAAGAAACCGCAGGTCCTTAAACTTATTTTCTCCCCCATCATCCGATTTATTAAGAGTTATTTCATCAAACTTGGATTTCTGGATGGGGTAGATGGCTTGATCATGTCTATCCTCGGCTCATGGTATGCGATACTTCAGTTTTTAAAATTGCATGAGCTATGGGCAAATCATAGATCCTGAAGAAAAAATGAGGCTGTCTTAACCCTTGAATCGTTTTATTTGGAATATCTTAGCATCACTTGAACTTGTGCTTCTAAGAAGAATTTTTTAGACTACTAAGACAGCTTCATTTTTTATTATTTTATTTGCCGATTAAGACTTTCCTTATCTGATTTTAGAAATGGCATCAAGGAACGCCTCAACAGATGCCGTCACGATATCTGTATTAGCAGAGAAACCATAGTAAATACTTCCCTTGTTTTCGACCTGGATGTGAACTTTACCCAAATCATTACTCCCCCTGGTGATAGCCTGGATAAGAAATTCTTCAAGATTGACCTTCTTTTGAATCAGCTGTTTGACGGCACTGAAAGCTGCATTAATTGGGCCGTTTCCGGTTGCGGATGAAGTGAAACTCTCCCCTTCGATGTTCAGGGTGACGGTTGCCATGGGGATGGTAGACTGCCCGCATACCACTTGCAGGTGTTCAAGTTTGATGTTGCGATTCAAATGGGCTCTCTTGACTCCTGCCAGGATATATAAGTCGTCGTCCGTGATGTCTTTTTTACTGTCGGCCAATTTGAGGAATTTGTCATACACTTCATTCAGCTCATCATTGTCGAGTTCGATATTTAAAAGATCCATGTGGTGTTTTAAAGCAGCTCTTCCGCTACGTGCCGTGAGGACAATGGTGGATTCGTTGATGCCCACATCTTTGGGATCTATGATTTCATAATTCTCACGGCTCTTTAACACTCCGTCCTGATGGATGCCGGATGAATGGGCAAAGGCGTTTCGTCCAACGATAGCTTTGTTTGACTGAACCGGCATACGCATGAGCCTTGACACCAGTCGGCTGGTTTCATAGATGTGCTCAGTCTGAATGGCGGTTTGCAGATTCAGGTGTGAGCGACATTTTAAGATCATGACAATCTCTTCGAGAGAGGTATTTCCGGCACGTTCTCCGATGCCATTCATGGTCACTTCAACCTGACGGGCACCATTGATTAATCCCGACAATGAATTGGCAGTGGCCATGCCCAGGTCATTATGGCAATGGGTCGACAGAATCGCTTTATCGATATTCGAAACATGTTCACACAGATATTTGATCTTTGCCCCATATTCTTCGGGCAGGCAATATCCGGTGGTGTCGGGGATGTTGACAACCGTGGCACCGGCTGCAATAACCGCCTCCACTACTTTTGCAAGGAATTCATTTTCGGAACGGCCGGCATCTTCGGCATAAAATTCAACATCTTCAACATATTTCTTTGCATATTTAACCGCAGCTTTGGCGCGTTCGATTATCTCTTCAGGAGTGGATTTCAGCTTGTTGTAGATGTGGTAGGGTGAAGTACCGATGCCGGTATGAATTCTTTTGCGGCGTGCATATTTTAGAGAATCGGCAGCTACTTCAATGTCTTTTTCAACAGCTCTGGTTAGCGCGCAGATAACCGGTTCGCATACTGCTTTTGAAATTTCAACGACCGATTTAAAGTCGCCCGGACTTGAAATGGGAAATCCTGCTTCGATTACATCAACACCTAACGCTTCAAGTTTACGGGCAACTTCTATTTTCTCAATGGTATTCAGTTGGCAGCCTGGAACCTGTTCGCCGTCTCTCAGCGTGGTGTCGAAAATATACACTCTGTTATTCATCTTATTTGGTTTTTTATTGACAATAAAAAAGCGAGCCACTTTTTAAGGTGGCCCGCTTGAATGTTTTCATTTATCGTTGAAGTATTGTTACAAACAGCCACTCTCATGCCCCATCGTAAGGAGTAGAAGGTTGCTGAGAAGCAAAATATGAATTTGGCTGTTTTGCATAATCTTACACTTGTGTTGCAAAAATAGTCAGAATTTTATTTCAAAAACAATTATTTCAAAAAAAAACTTATTAAAACAGAACCGTACCTTTGTGTGCTAAAATTAAAAGTGATGATAGATCTCGTTTTTGCTACCAATAATAAGCATAAGTTGAAAGAATTGAGCAGGTTAACCGGAAATAAGTTTCATTTGCTTAGTCTTAAAGACTTAAATTGCAATGATGATATCCCCGAAACAGCCGATACTTTGGAAGGGAATGCGGCATTGAAAGCTCGCTATATCTGGGAAAAGTTTGGAAAAAATTGTTTTGCCGACGACACCGGACTCGAAGTGGAGGCATTAAACGGCAGACCAGGGGTATATTCAGCCCGATATGCAGGGGAAGAACAAAACGCGGAATTAAATGTCTCCAAGGTTTTGGAGGAGATGATTGACCGGAAAAACCGCTCGGCACGTTTCAGAACCGTATTTTGCCTGATTATCGAGGGCCGGGAATATTTCTTTGAGGGGATTGTAAACGGGAACCTGATTTCAGAAAGAAGGGGTAATGAAGGTTTTGGTTATGATCCCATTTTTATTCCCGATGGATTCGATCAGACATTTGCCCAAATGCCCCTTGCACTTAAAAACAAAATCAGCCACCGGGGGCAGGCTACCGAAAAGTTATTGCATTTTTTAAAAAGCCTTTAATGTCATCGTTAAAAGGCAGATGGTGAATTTTATAGTTCCTTCCTTATTATCGAATGATGGTTAGGAATATTCAAACTTAAAAAAGCAACAGGGCATCCCAAATAGAGGAATGCCCTGTTGCTTTTTAGAATATTCCGTCGGATTAATTCACCGGGGGGCAAGTGCAAAAGAGGTTACGGTCGCCGTAAGCATCATCCAACCTTCCGACTGAAGGCCAGAATTTATCGTCATGCTCCATCGGGAAAGCGGCACGTTGCCGGCTATAAGGATGGCTCCACTCATCGGCAGTCACGACTTTCGCCGTATGGGGCGCAAATTTCAAAACATTATTTGCTTTGTCTGCTTTCCCTTCTTCGATTTCGCGAATCTCATTCCGTATCGAAATCATCGCTTTAATCAGGCGGTCCAATTCACTCAGCGGTTCGCTTTCGGTTGGTTCTATCATGAGGGTTCCGTGAACCGGGAAAGCCACGGTCGGTGCATGGAATCCATAATCCATCAGTCGCTTGGCAATGTCGCTTACGCTGATATCTGCACTCATACTGAAAGCGTTACAGTCAAGTATCATTTCGTGTGCGCAGCGGCCATTCTTACCGGTATAAAGAATTTTGTAGTCATCGGCCAGGCAACTCATGATATAATTGGCGTTCAATATTGCATATTCGGTAGCCTTTTTCAACCCCTCGCCACCCATCAAAAGGACATAAGCATATGAAATGGGAAGTACAAATGCACTGCCATAGGGTGCAGCCGAAACGGCCGTAATGGCATTTTTGCCACCTGTCTTAATGATGGAATGACCGGGCAGGAATTGGGCCAGATGTTCAGCGACGGCAATAGGCCCGATGCCGGGACCGCCACCACCATGAGGAATGGCAAATGTTTTATGGAGGTTGAGATGGCAGACATCTGCACCAATGGTTCCGGGATTAGTCAACCCAACCTGGGCATTCATGTTTGCACCATCCATGTATACCTGGCCCCCATTATTATGGATAATATCGACAATCTCCAGGATGCTTTCTTCAAAGACGCCATGGGTAGATGGATAAGTAACCATCAGTGCTGCCAGATTATCTTTGTGAAGTTCTGCCTTGGCTTTCAGATCCCCGGTATCGATATTCCCTTTGTCATCGCATTTAACAACCACGACTTCCATACCCGCCATAGCAGAACTTGCAGGGTTTGTGCCATGAGCCGATTGCGGGATGAGACAGATTTTACGATGTCCTTCTCCGCGGCTGATATGATATTGACGGATGACCATCAATCCGGTATATTCACCGGCGGCCCCTGAATTGGGTTGAAACGAAATGGCGGAAAATCCGGTTATCTTACAGAAAATCCGGTTCATTTCATCAATGATGATATGATAACCTTCAGCCTGATCGGCAGGAACAAAAGGATGGAGAGCTCCGAATTCGGGCCAGCTCATATGAAACATTTCAACGGCAGCATTCAGTTTCATGGTGCAGGATCCTAACGGAATCATCGCCCGGTTAAGTCCAAGATCCTTCTCTTCCAGTTTTTTGATGAACCGCATCATCTCTGTTTCGGAATGGTTACGGCTGAAAACGGGATGGGTCAGATAGGAACTCTGGCGTTGTAAAGCTGAAGGGATAGTAGTGATCAATTCACATTCTGCCGGGTTGCAAACAAAAGCCGTAAACGTCATTTTATTTGCAAGCGCACAGATCTCAAGGATTTTATTGATGTCGGATAATGTTGTGGTCTCATCGACACTGATGCCGAAAGTAGTATCGTTGACGTACCTGAAGTTCATCCCTGCCTTTAACGAATCCTTGCGAATAGTCTCGAGGATAGCTGCTGATGGCGCCTCAATTGAAAGTGTATCAAAACAATGGGCGTTGATGACTTTATAACCGTATTTAGCAATTTCAGCCGACAACACACCTGTAAGGATATTGATGTGACGCGCTATTTTTCGAATACCCTTGGGCCCATGATATACGGCATACATCCCGGCCATTGTAGCAAGCAATGCCTGTGCGGTACATATATTGGAAGTGGCGCGTTCACGCTTGATGTGTTGTTCGCGGGTCTGCAAAGCCATGCGTAATGCAGGATTGCCCTGGGCATCGACAGAAACTCCGATGATTCGCCCCGGCATATGGCGTTTAAATTCATCACGGGTGGCCAGAAAACCCGCATGAGGCCCACCATAGCCCATCGGAACTCCAAAGCGTTGTGAGGAACCGGTCACGATATCGGCACCCCATTCTGCAGGAGGAGTCAGCAGCGCAAGGCTCATTAAATCAACCGAAACTGCAACGAGTGCATTGACGGCGTGAGCTCTTTCTACAAAAGCCGAATAGTCTTTTACATCGCCGGATAGGTTGGGGTATTGTACTGCACTTCCAAAAAACTTATCAGTAAAGGTGAATTCATCGGCTTTACCAAATACCAGTTCAATACCAAGGGGAGCAGAACGGGTACGGAGTACGTCTATGGTTTGGGGGAAAATTTCTTCATCGACAAAAAACAGGTTAGCCCCATTCTTAACGGCTTGTCGCGACCTTGCATTGAACGACATGATCATCGCTTCTGCAACCGAAGTAGCCTCGTCTAATAATGAACAGTTCGACATGGGCATTCCGGTCAAATCAGATACCATGGTCTGGAAAATGAGCAATGCTTCCAGCCGACCCTGGGATATCTCCGCCTGATATGGAGTATAACTGGTGTACCAGACCGGGTTCTCAAGAATATTGCGGGTTATGACACCGGGGGTGATGGTGTTATAATACCCCATCCCGATATAACTCTTGAAAATCTTATTTTTTGCACCCAGCGCTTTGATGTGCTGAAGGTATTCGTATTCATTTAATCCATTCGGTAAGTCAAGCGGCTTGCTTAATCTGATAGCAGCTGGAATGGTTTCATCTATCAACTGATCGATTGACGAAACCCCGATTTTTTTTAACATACTATCAACCTCTTCCGGTTGTGGTCCGAGGTGGCGATCAACAAAATTGTTGGTTATCATTTGGTTATATTTTATGAAATGGAATTTATTTAATTGATTGACAGTGCGGTAAAGTTAAAAATTTTATTCTTTTCTAAAGAGTCTCAAAGTGATTTGTTAAAAAGTTTACAGCATTATTTCAGTTTCAAACGAGGTTTTGGAAAAATGAAAATGCCCGGACATGGGCCGGGCATTCACAGCGGTGTATTTTAAAGCTCAAGGTCGATGTCGTGCAACTCAACCCAAGGCAATCCGTGTTTGTTTAGTTCAGCCATGAACGGATCGGGATCAAACTCCTCGACATTAAATACGCCTGGCTTTTTCCACAAACCCTTCATATACATCATGGCTCCTATCATAGCAGGTACGCCGGTCGTGTAACTGACACCCTGGGTGCCGGTTTCTTTATAAGCCACTTCATGGCTGCAGTTATTGTAGATGTAATAGGTTCTTTCTTTTCCGTCTTTTTTTCCCTTGATGCGGCAACCGATCGATGTCCAGCCAGTATAGTTTTCACCCAGGTCACCCGGATTAGGTAATACCGCTTTGAGGAACTGAATCGGAACGATTTCCATACCATTGTACATGATCGGAACGATGCTGGCCATCCCAATATTTTGAATGACACGTAAATGAGTCAGGTATTCCTGCCCAAAAGTCATCCAGAAACGAGCACGTTTAATCGTGGGATAATTTTTTACCAAAGATTCCAATTCCTCATGATAGATGAGATAGGATTCCTTAGGACCGATTTCGGGATAATTTAATGGCTTATGAATTTCGTGCGGCTCGGTTTCAACCCATTTGCCATCTTCCCAGTATTTTCCTTTCTGGGTTACTTCGCGGATATTGATTTCGGGGTTGAAATTGGTCGCAAAAGCCTTGTGATGATCACCGGCATTACAGTCAACAATATCCAGGTAATTAATTTCATCGAAATGATGTTTGGCAGCGTAGGCTGTATAAATACTGGTAACGCCCGGATCAAAACCGCACCCCAGTATGGCGGTCAGTCCGGCGTCCTTAAATTTATCCTTGTACGCCCACTGCCAGCTGTATGCATATTTAGCTTCTTCTTTGGGTTCGTAGTTTGCCGTGTCCATATAGCTAACGCCGGCTTCAAGACAAGCATCCATGATGGCCAGGTCCTGATAAGGCAAGGCTACATTTATAACCAGTTCAGGCTTAAATTCCCGGATTAACTTAACCAGTTCAGGTACATTCTCGGCATCTACTGCAGCTGTTTTAATGCGGTCACTGCCAATAGCTTTGGCAATGGCATCACATTTTGACTTGGTGCGGCTGGCTAACAATATCTCTGAAAAGACATCAGGATTAGCTGCCACTTTATGTGCAACCACGGTTCCGACACCGCCTGCACCAATGATTAAAACTTTTCCCATTTTTTCAATAAGGATTTAGTTATCAGTGTGTGAAAAAATTAAACGTTGGATACCTGTCTTCACTCTTCGTCAAAGACTTTTCGTGACAAAGTTAATCATTTATCCTGTTTTTTTCTATTTTTTCAGATCTTCATTATTCTGAAAGATACATGTTTAACTTTGCAAAATTAAAGACATGTATAATGAATAAAACAAATTTCAATCCCAATGCAGTTGCGGTGGCAAACGGAAACTATTTTGGAATGCCCTATGATGTTGATGTTGCACCTGTTGTTCTTGTCTCTGTTCCCTGGGATGTGACGACCTCTTACCGGCCGGGGACTGCAAAGGCCCCTCAGGCTATCATCGATGCATCCTCACAACTGGATTTCTTCGATTTTGATGTCGAGGGTGCATGGAAGATCGGGATTGGAACATTACCTCCGGATCCTGCGATTGCAACATTGAACGATCAAATGCGTCCGGTGGCTGAAAGCATAATAGCACATCTTGAAAACGGAGGTGACTCGTCTGTAGTAAACAAAGAGCTAACAGTTATCAATGAAGCATCATCGGTCATCAATCGGAAAGTTTACGATTGTACCCATGCTTTACTAAAAAAAGGAAAACTGGTAGGACTGGTAGGAGGGGAGCACAGTGTCCCCTTTGGATTTATCCGGGCATTGGCAGAATTGCAACCTGATTTTGGAATCCTTCAGATAGATGCCCATGCCGATTTACGGGAAGCGTATGAGGGATTTACCTTTTCGCATGCATCGATCATGTTTAATGCTTTAAAGTTGAAAGGCGTAAAGCGGCTTGTTCAGGTGGGGGTTCGTGACGAATGTGAAGACGAAATAAACCTGGTGGCATCAAATGATCAAATTGTTCAGTTTGACGATTATCTTTTGGCTGCCGCAGAATTTGAAGGAAAGTCATGGG
>JAUZOX010000460.1 GCA_030706265.1 Bacteroidota bacterium
GATCGCCCATCCCGATGATAATGGAAGGGTTTACGATGACAGCCTTGAGCCCTTCTTCGGTGCCCCGCCATACTTCACGCTCACCGGCATACTTACTGATGGCATAATTCGAATTCTGCTTCGATGACTTCCAGGCGGTTTTTTCATCCACCGCTTGTCCCGGCTCGGCCCTTCCCAATGCCGCAATGGAACTGACATGACAAAGCTTTTTGACTCCCTTGGCAAGCGAAGCGTTTACCACGTTGGCAGTCCCGTCGACATTCACCCGCATCATCTTCTCACGGTCCCTGGGATCGAACGAAACCAATGCGGCGCAGTGGTAAACATACTCCACTCCATCGAGGGCATCTTCAAGCGAAAAGATGTCGCAGACATCCCCCTTTACCCACTCTATTTGCCCCAGGAGCTCTTCTGCGCGATCATCGTTCGCCCTGAATATATTTTCTACCGTTTTCAGACTGCCGCCCTCACGCCTAAGCGCACGCACTTTATCACCCCTGCGTGTGAGTTCGAGCAGCAAATAAGCGCCCAGTAAGCCGGTTCCTCCTGTGACAAAATTCATATGTACAAATCTACTTTATTTTTGTTTCTAACGCATCATCAAAACGTGGTTTCTCTTTCAAAGGGAAAATCTCTATTTTTGTAAAAAATTTAACCATTACATGAATTTTGTCGAAGAATTGCGCTGGAGGGGAATGATACATGATATCATGCCAGGAACCGAGGAGATGCTGGAAAAAGGAATGGGAACTGCCTATGTGGGGATCGATCCTACTGCAGATTCACTTCACATCGGGCATCTTGTAGGAATTATGATGCTAAAACATTTTCAGCTGTCGGGGCATAAACCGCTTGCTTTGGTTGGTGGCGCCACGGGCATGATCGGTGATCCCTCGGGCAAATCGGAAGAACGTAACCTGCTGTCGGAAGAGTCCCTGCGACACAATCAGGAGTGCATCAAAAAGCAGTTGGTTAAATTTCTTGATTTCGACTGCGGAGCCAACTCAGCCGAGATCGTCAACAACTACGACTGGATGAAGGGGTTTGGTTTTCTTCAGTTCCTTCGCGAAGTAGGCAAGCACATTACCGTCAACTATATGGTTGCCAAAGACAGTGTGAAGAAAAGGATGGAGGGAGGCAACGGCATCTCGTTCACCGAGTTCACCTATCAGCTCGTGCAGGGTTATGACTTCTTACATCTGTTTCAGGCCAAAGGATGCCGGCTTCAGATGGGAGGTTCCGATCAATGGGGCAACATTACAACCGGGACGGAATTAATCAGACGCGTCGAGGGGGAAGAGGCTTTCGCCCTCACCTGTCCGCTCATCACCAAAGCCGACGGAGGTAAATTCGGAAAGACGGAAAAGGGAAACATATGGCTCGATCCCGAACGCACCTCGCCTTATACTTTTTACCAGTTCTGGATGAATTGTTCCGACGAAGACTCTAAAAAATATATCCGCATCTTTACCCTTTTCAGCAAGGAAGAGATCGAAGCCATGGAAAAGCAACACGATGCCGCTCCTCACCTGCGTATACTCCAGAAAGCGTTGACCAAAGAACTTACCATCCGTGTGCACAGCGAGGAGGATTACATCCAGGCGGTCGAAGCTTCAGAGATTCTCTTTGGAAAAGGAACTACCGAAACGCTTCGCAGAATGGATGAGCGCACCTTGCTCAATGTTTTTGAAGGAGTCCCGCAATATGATATCGCCTTTGCAGACATGGAAAACGGGTTGAATCTCGTTGATCTGGTGGCTAAAAAGACCCCCATCTTCGCCAGCAACGGAGAGGCTCACCGGATGATGAAAGACGGAGGATTACAGGTGAACAAGGTAAAGGTGGTTGAGGATCACCTCATCACAAAAGAAAACCTGTTGAACGACCAATATCTGCTCATCCAAAAAGGGAAGAAAAATTATTTTCTCATCCATTTCCGCTAATCCTTAAATTCACAGGATATATTAAAATTCTATCGAATTAAAAGAGAAGGTGCCTCAGAAGGTTGGGACACCTTCTTTTTATTTTTCAATGCCGCTTTTTTTTTATTGATCCGCTACACTCTTGTCGTTGCCGCTCTCCTTATCGTTGCCTTCTTTTGCTTTGCCTTGAGAAAGGAACGATGAATCATTTGTACTGCAAAAACGCCCCGTTATGAAACGAGCATGATTGAAGATCGCAAACACCAATGAACTGATCATACTTGCGAGCTCCATACGACCTATTAATTAAAATTATTATCGGATAAACACAAAAGCGTACTCACCTGGAATACCCTGGCTCAAAAAGATTTAAAAAACATATCGTTCTTTATCAGTATTGTCAATGTTCTAAAAAATAAAAAACTACTAGTGAGAATGCTTAGGGGTGAACGTAACTCAAATTATTTGATATACTTAGCAAGGATAGCATCGAGGACACCTATGTAATAAAAAGGCACATTTAGCAAATCAAATTCCTTACCTGACGGTGTTTTGACTTTATCTACCGAAAAAGGATTTGACCACACCCGCACAGCTGTACTATGATTGGTCTGTTCCATAAAAATATGCAAAGATTTCAATTTGGCGTTGTGTCCTGACTTCACTTCTATCGGGATCACTTTATTCTCGTATTGAATTATGAAATCAACTTCGGCATCCGAACCTTTTTTTTCACGCACCCAAAAATTACGCCTGTGTGACACCCTATAATCGGAAGTAAGCAGTTCCTGTGCTACAACTTGTTCCGCAATATGTCCACGCCACGCATCGAGGATATCTTTTGAACCGAAAACTTCTTTTTGTAGTTTCGCCGAGTAATTCACCAGCCCCACATCAAGCCATAACAGCTTCGGAGAACGGCGAAGTTCAGTAACAATGGGAATCGTGTTGCCTACACTCGGATAAACAAGCTCAAGCAGCATTGTCTTTTCAAGTGTGCGGAATGCTTCCCCCATCTCCCTCGCTTTATAGGAAGAGCCTGCAAAACTGCCGAGAGAAATGATCTGAGCGGCAAATGACCATCCTGTTTGCAATATATACCGGATTACATGGGTCATATTCTGATTACGGGCATACTTTTCAACATCGTCTCTGTAACCCGACAAAAGAGTCTCGTAAACATCGTTTACTGCCACCAGATCTTTGTGATTGACATAGTGCTTTACAACCTCCGGCATACCACCAATTAATGTGTAGGTATTAAACAATCCCATGACCTTTGGATGAATAACTTCAGGTATGTTTACGCC
>JAUZOX010000461.1 GCA_030706265.1 Bacteroidota bacterium
GAGGTATAATGAAAGAGGGTGTCGTTTTTACGGTTCATCTCCAATACCCCTTTCCCGGTAGTAAAGAGGAGGTTGCCATTTGGCAATACCCATAAATCATTGGAATTGGGTGCATCATGCTGCCAGACGATGCTGTCATTCTCAATGATAAAAACCTTGCCTTGTGTATAATCTGCACAGGCAAAATTATGATGCTGGCAATAGGCCTGAGATAAACCGGTCATCATCCCGAAACCTAATAGTACAATCCTGAATATTGCGTTCATGTCTTAAATTGTATTTAGTATCCTATATTTTTAACTGCCTGAGGTCCCAGTCTTTCGGCCAACTGTGCCAGGTACAGACTCAACGGCTTTACAGAAGTGCCATGTGAATCATAAATGCCTTCGGGTAGCAAAGGAGATTTGGTAAACGGCATAGCTTGTTTTTCTCTTGAGCCTTTTGATCCGATCACCCAGTTCATTGCTCCGGGAGGATTTTGGTTTAAAAATTCTTTAGCCGAACAATTCCAGGCTACCGCCCAGCCTATCGTCCATCCGTGACCCGAGCCCATCTCTCCGCGATTCATAAAGTCGATACCTCCGTTTGGAACCTTGCAGCCATCTACCAACAGGCCCGTAGCCCATCTTTGATGAGGCTGTATCCATCCTTTGCCTTTAAATACGCAATTCAGCAACACAATGGGACCGGTCACCCTTGGACCCGGCGTAAAATAGAAGACATTATCCCCCTGATCGGTGCATTTGTTGAAGAGGATCTGTCTGCCACTGGCTGAAAAATCAGCAGGTTTGGCTGCTCCAATCGTTGAAACAGTGTGTTCGATGTCGACGTTTTCAACCGTGATGCGATTGCCGCCAATGCCAAAGCTGCCGACAGTATTGATGATGGCAATGTTTCTAAACCAGGCATCGACGACCCCGTTGATCTTAAGGCCTTTGTTAGAACTTTCGGTTATGGTTACAACTTTGGGCTCAGAAACAATTCGGATGTTTTCGACGCCAACCTGTGAGGTCTCTTCAGCTACATTTATTTTTACGATTGTTGCCCCGGTTGGTCTTAAGAAATTGGCATCAAACGAATCGGTAAGAGGAACGTCAACCGTAAGTTTATTGCCCTCTTTTTTGATTATGGTTCGTTCGGTCAGGGTCTCTTTGCTGATCCAGTTTTCCTTTTTCCCATCGCGTACGAGCACGTCCATTCCCATGAAATGAATCCATTCATCTGTAACAGGACGACTGATTCTGATTTTGTCTCCTACGTTAAAATTGGCGGCATTCTTAACATTGAACGAAGTTGCTCCCGATGGAACATAAGGGTCTATGATTTGGACAGGTCTTCCAATGACGGTCGATGCGATTGAACCATTTACCGTAACGGCAGTATGGGGTTCACCGGTCATGTTGATAATGGTTCCTTTTTCTCCCGAGCCGCTGCCACGCAATACGACGCCGCTGGTAGCGATGTTTAAAGATTGGCTGCAGTTGTATGTTCCGGCTTTCAAAAGCACGGTGCCACGGAATCCATTGACCAATGGCATCTTAGAAACTTTGTCGATGGCTTGCTGAATGACAGCTGCATCGTCGTTTCCACCAGGGGCGACTGTCATGGCCTCAGGTACATCCGGGATGGTTACTCCTCCTCCCATGTATCCGGCAGAGGAAAAGTCCATTATTTTATCTCCGTTTTCTGCTGCACTATATTCGAGTTTTCCCTGGGCATTCATGCTTACCCACTTGCTGGTGGCACCCGATTGAGCATGTCCATTTTCTGCTACCAATCCCGACAAGAGAAGAAAAGCTATAATCTTGAAATTTTGAAAGATTTTGTTCATACTTAAATTGTTTGTGTTAAAACGTTCGCATGGATGGTTTTCAACACTATTGTGTTTTCAAACATGCTCGGTTCATTTGTTAGTTCATTTTGAGTAATTTGTATTAGTAGGCAAGTGCGTTTCGTGTAATTAAAGTTTTGAAGCAGATGATTTAACCACGTTGGAATAATCTGAATTCCCTGCAGTGTTTTCGGCTCTTATCCTGAAATAATGTGCTTTACTGTTTTCAAGGTTGGTCGTTGTGTAAGAAGAAGTGTTGGCGTTTGCCGAAGCATAATATTGCCATGCATGACCATCTGCCGATATCTCAATGCGGAACTGATCTTCATTGTTTGAATTATCGCTCCAGGTAAGCTTAACCTGGTTGTCTGAAGCTGAACCCCCCTTCAGGTTTGAGGGCGCTTTCGGCGTAGATAAGTCGGTGCCTTCATAAAGGGAGAAATCGGCAAAGAGCACAGTTTCATCTCTCAAATAGGATAGGTCTTTCAGGCTGCGATAGATTCCAAACTTCGGACGTATAAAGGTTGCTGTCCCACGCCATAGGTCCAGGACGGGAAGATGGTGTTCAAGCAGTATGGAATCGTCACTCACTCTCCGGATCGTGATTTCATAGCTGCCTTCGTGCGAAAACTTCACTTTCTCCAGAACTTCGACCCAGGTGCCTTTGAATGGAGCCAGGTCAACCTCTTTGAAAGCTCCTGAATGTGCATCGCTGTTTTTAGGAGCCGAATAGATGATCTGCAATTTGTCCTTTTTCCCGTAACGGGGGGTGATCGTGATCAGGGGTGCACCTGCGTCGTCACCGTCTCCCGCTTTCAGCTGATGGATATGGCAAAAGTCGGGCGAGGGTTGAAATCCTTCATCGAGTTTGAATTTCCAACGATAAGTATGGGTTTCACCGTTAGCCGCTTTCATGTTTTCAGGGGACTTGTTGAACGTCTTGATCTCAAGGCGTTGCCGGTCTTTCCGTTCACTGAAATTTCCGTCAATGTCTTTATGCATGATGAATGCAAAAACGGTCTTCTTCAGGAACGGGTCCTTTACAAACTGAATATGCTTGAAACCGGGGTGCAAGGTGTTTTCTTCTTCATACCACCCCTTGCTGTTCAGCAATTTGTAAGGATCGGTCGCACCGCTGGTGTTCACAAATACCTGCGCAAATGAGGTATTTGTGAACGAGAGCAGTATTCCAAAAACGATTGGAATGATTAACAGGTTGTGCTTTATATTGTAGTTCATCTAATTGCAATGACTTATTGACTTTTACTTATTGCTTTTTCGGCTTTTCAACTATGGCTGTGCCCCATAGAAATCCACCTACCGTTTCCTTGGCGTTGGTCATTTTTTTGTAGCTTACATAAGTGGCGTAATCTTTCTTGATA
>JAUZOX010000462.1 GCA_030706265.1 Bacteroidota bacterium
CGATTAACCCCTGATCAGAGAGGTGAAGGGACTTCATTGCCTAATTCATCCTGTGGTTTGTAAACCACAGGATGAATTTTATGGAATTTTAAAACCAAAACGATCATTGAAATTAAGATTTGATAATGAAACGAGCATGTTTTAATAAATCAACCATGCGAGTTCCATGCGACCTATTTGATACAAATTATAACTTACGCATGAACCGAGCATGTTTTTTTAAAATAATCCATGCGAGTTCCATGCGACCTATTTAATACAAATTATAACTTACGCATGAATAATACTCTTTCATTCGGATTGATCATTGTGTTGTTGATGCTTTCGCTGGGTTGCGAATCACAACAAACCGTTAATCCCGGTAATAATAATAGGGTTGCCCACCAGCAAGGCAGAAAGCCTTTCAATGTTTATGCCTTTATTGCTTATGGTGGCTATACTCAAAATGGACAGAACGTGAATGCGTCTCATCAGCAATTACAACAATATCTGCATTCTTTTGGCATTCATAAGTTGAATCTCATTTATGAGACCAGGTTGTTGGATTATCCCAACGGGGATAAAAAGAATGGGATCCCCAACATTCACCACATTGATTCACTTGGTATTCTGGCTAAAAATGAGCCTGATATTCCGGTTTCCCTGGATCTGGAAGAATGGAACAGGTTTGATACCGTAAAGACACCCGCAAGATTTATAGCCGTAATTAATGAATTCAGGAAGGTAAATAGCATCTCTCAGGTGGGGCTTTATGCAACTGTTCCACAAAATACGTATGCCTATTCAGAAGCCATCCATAAAAATGATAAATTAAATAAGGCTTATTCAGTCGTGGCAGCTGCAGTAGACTATTTTAGTCCTTCGCTTTATAATTACAACGGTTCCGATACTTCTGCCTGGACCAAAAATGCGGTTTACAACCTTAACGCATGCAAACAATATCAGTTTCCTGCCAAAAAGATTTTGCCATACATTACGCCCGAAGTGACGCAAAATGGCGTGACGACCCTTTTATCATACGATGAAATGTGGAATCGTTTACAAATATTATATAACCTGGGTGCAGACGGTTGTTTGATATGGACAAGCAGTAAGACCAGAGATGTCAATGGTAATAAGGTTTATGTTGATGTAAATTCAGGATGGGCCAAAGCGGTCAAAGATTTTATAGCCCGTCACCCCAATCCTTCATCCGAAAACTAATTGTTAAAGCCAAAATCAATGAAAATAAATTTGCCCATTCAACCCAAATTAGTGTTATTGACCCTTTGTGCTCAATTTTCAGGACATGCCTATGCTGCCGAAAAAGCAGTTCCGCAGCGACCTAATTTAATTATTGTAATGGCCGATCAATGGAGAGGGACTACATTAGGATTCAGAGGCGTTGAACCGGTAAAAACCCCTAATATCGATCGGCTCGCGAAAGAAGGGGTCTATTTCAGTAATGCAGTTAGTAACTATCCGGTCTGTTCACCGGCCAGGGCAATGCTGATGACCGGAATGTATCCAACAAAAACGAATGTCCGGGCCAATTGTAATACCCAAAGTGGCCCCTTCGAATGCGAGCTTCCGGAAAAACAGACCTGTTGGTCAGACATTCTGGCTCAAAATGGATATGCGTTGGGTTATATTGGCAAATGGCATTTGGATACTCCTTATAAACCCTATGTCCCAACCTCCAATAATACCGCAAAGGAAGCCTGGAACGAATGGACGGCGCCCGATAAGCGGCATGGATTTAGTCATTGGATTGCCTATGGGACTTATGATGTTCATATGAAGCCTATGTATTGGACTACCAATGCTCCGCGTGACTCATTTCAATTTGTGAATCAATGGGGGCCTGAATTTGAGGTCGACAATGCGATGCAATATATTAAAAATGTGAATGGCCGTTTGAGAGATGCTAAAAAGCCATTTGCATTAGTGGTATCGATGAACCCTCCACACACCGCGTATAGCTCTGTGCCGGATAAATACAAGGCATTATATAAAGATATGAATGTTGAGGATTTATGCATATTTCCGGATATCCCTGCCAGGGGCACAACCTTTGGAGATTACTACAGGGCCAATATTAAAGATTATTATGCTTGCATGAGTGGTGTTGATGAACAGATTGGCAGACTTATGTCGGCGCTTAAAGAACAAGGGCTTGATCAAAACACAATTGTAGTGTTCATGTCTGATCATGGCGATTGTGTCGGCATGCATCAGGAAATCTCAAAAAATAATTATTATGAAGAATCAATGCGAATTCCTTTGATTATTCGATATCCAAAGAAATTAAAACCAAAAACAAGTGACATTTATTTATCAGTGCCCGATATTACGGCCACATTACTGGACTGGACGGGTGGTTTAAAGCAAGTCGGAAGGGACTTTGACGGTGTGAGCTATCGAAAGCTGATTGAGACCGGGAAGGGGAAGAAACCAACGTCACAACTCTATTTTAAAATGTGCTATTATCCGGATGAAGCAAAGGATGAAGCCGTGAGACAATTAAAAGTCCCTCAACAGGAATTCCGGGGGATTCGGACAGAAGATTATAAGTTTGCGATCCGGTTTGAAAAACGTGAAATAAAAGAGTATGTTTTATTTGACCGGAAGAATGACCCCTATGAATTGCATAACATTGCAGATAACGAACCAAAATTGGTTGAAAAGTATAAGAAAGAGTTAATCAAACAGCTAACCCCCATTCATGACTGGATCATTCCTTACATCAAATAATGGAACAATCGGTAATGAATATCATAAAATTTTTAAAATGAAAATAAAATACCGCTATTTATTCTTTATTCCATTTTTCATTGCAACCGTTTCTTTTAAGCCGGATTCAACCATTTACAAGAAGGGATGGATTGATTTAAACAAGAATGGGAAGATGGATATTTATGAAGACCCTTCTCAGTCCATTGAGGCAAGAGTTAATGATTTGATCCGGCAAATGACCTTAGAGGAAAAGACCTGTCAAATGGCTACGCTATATGGGTGGAAAAGAGTGTTAAAAGATTCAATGCCCACCGATGAATGGAAAAATGAGATATGGAAAGATGGGATTGCCAATATCGATGAGCACTTGAATGGTTTTATTAATTGGGGGAAGATATCGAATTCAGAACTGGCCACCAATATCGAAAAGCATGTTTGGGCGATGAATGAAACCCAGCGTTTTTTCATCGAAAAAACCAGGTTAGGCATTCCTAC
>JAUZOX010000463.1 GCA_030706265.1 Bacteroidota bacterium
ATGCGTGCCGAGAAGTCGGTCGGTAAGGCAATTGCTTCATCGAGCGCGTTGGTATGCAGCGACTGGGTATGTCCCATTGCAGCTGCAAGTGCTTCAACAGCTGTACGGGTGACATTGTTAAACGGATCCTGTTCCGTAAGGCTCCATCCCGATGTCTGGGAGTGAGTACGCAATGCCATTGACTTTGGATCCTGGGGATTAAACTGTTTCACAATCTTAGCCCAAAGCATACGTGCGGCACGCATTTTGGCTATTTCCATGAAATGATTCATGCCGATACCCCAGAAGAATGAAAGGCGGGGTGCAAAAGCATCTATAGGAATTCCGGCTTTAATACCTGCCCTGACATATTCCAGGCCATCGGCCAGGGTATAAGCGAGTTCAATATCATTGGTTCCACCTGCTTCCTGAATATGATATCCTGAAATACTGATCGAATTGAACTTCTTCATGTTCTTCGAGGTGAACTCAAAAATATCGGCAACGATCTTCATGGAAGGGATGGGGGGATAGATATAGGTATTCCGCACCATGAATTCCTTCAGAATATCATTCTGAATGGTTCCGCTCAGTTTGTCCATCGAAACGCCTTGTTCTTCAGCGGCAACGATATAAAAAGCCAAAATCGGAAGAACGGCACCGTTCATGGTCATAGAAACCGACATCTTATCGAGTGGAATCTGATCGAAAAGAATCTTCATATCCAGAATTGAGTCGATGGCTACACCGGCTTTTCCAACATCACCCTGAACGCGTTCATGATCAGAATCATAGCCACGATGGGTGGCGAGGTCGAAAGCAACTGAAAGTCCCTTTTGACCGGCTGCCAGGTTTCGACGGTAAAATGCATTGGACTCTTCGGCAGTCGAGAATCCGGCATACTGACGAATGGTCCAGGGCCTCATTACATACATGGTAGAATAAGGTCCGCGTAGATAAGGGGGTAAACCTGCAGCATAACTGAGGTGTTCCATATTTACCAGGTCAGCTTCGTCATATACCGGTTTAATCGCAATCTGTTCATTGGTCATCCAATCGGCTGCTATTCCTGCTTCTTTGGCCCACTTTTCAGTTTCTGTCACAGGATTGTGAGCCTTTATATTTATATTTTTAAAATCGGGTCGCATTGATTAATCTTTTTTTAGTTTGGGATCTATTGAATCGGATTACTCTTCCTCATATTCGTCGTCTTCTTCAACTACACCCAGAAGAAGTTGCAAATCGTTAAGAAACTCAAGTACATTCATACGAACATGAATAAAATCGTCGACACCTGAAGCCTTCAGACTATCAACGATTTCTTTCGGGTATCCGGCAACGAGAACTATCATCTGATCATTTACATTCTTGATTTTTTTTGCAATAGCCGGGGCATAATCGGCATATTCTTCATCAGAACTACAGATGACGACCACGTTGGCATGAGAAGATAAGGCAGCCTTGACGCCCTCTTCAACAGTAGCAAAACCGGGATTATCCAAAACCTGGAAACCTGCTACGCCAAAGAAACCGTTGCTGAATCCGGCCCTGGCCTTGCGCATGGCCAGATTACCGATGGTCAGTAAAAAGACTTTCGGACATTTATTTCCATCGGTGACATAGGCTTCTGTGGCAAGTCGCAGATCTTCGTAATCCTCGGCACCACGGAACAAGAACAACGGTTCATAGGTGGGTTCGTCTTCGTCTTCAACTTCGCTTACTTCGTCTTCGTAATCCTCTTCTTCTTCAACTTTGTCCAGCATCTTTTCCAAACTATTGGGATATTGATTTGTCCCAAGGATTGAGGCCTTCCTGGTTGCGATATCTTTGCCCTTGATGATGGCAATTCTGCCTATTTCGTGTTGAATGTAACCTGTTTTAATGGCTTCTATCATGCCGCCTTTTTCCTGACAAGCAAGGAATTGTTTCCAGGCATCGGCTATCAGGGCATCGGTGAGACTTTCAAGATAGTAGGAACCTGCGGCAGGGTCAACCGTTTTATCCAGATATGCTTCCTCTTTCAAAATCACCTGCTGGTTACGGGCAATACGTTGAGAAAACTCATCCGAGTCTTTATAGGCTATGTCAAATGGCATCGCGGTAATAGAGTCTGCACCGGCAATAGCGGCACTCATCACTTCCGTTGTAGAGCGCAACAGGTTGACATATGGATCGTAAATCGTTTTATTCCATATCGATGTGTTGCAATGAATATACACCTTCCGGGCTTCTTCGCTCACCGGCTTATATTGTTCGATGATGCGGGCCCAAAGATAGCGGGCAGCACGAATCTTGGCAATCTCCATGAAGTAATTGGATCCGATGCCCAGACAAAGGGTCATGTGTTTTGAAATCACATCGACAAAGAACCCGGCATCCGTTAGAAAAGAAATATATTCTACGGCAGAATTCAAACTGAATGCGATTTCCTGAACTGAATTGGAGGCTGCATTGTGAAAAAAGTCCCCATTGATGGTAATGGCTTTAAATCCTGGGAGCTCTGCGGAAACAAGGGCAAGCAGTTCAGCTGCCTGCGCCATATCTACCTCCTGTGACTCATAGAAATCGCCATAAAGCAGTAAATAGCTGATCGGATCAAAATCGAGTGATCCTTTGACTTTGGAGACCTCAACACCACTTGATTTGAGCACCTGGACAAGTAACCGGGCAAATTCAACATAATTGGGTGAAGAGTAAAAATGCAAAAATGTATTTTCGAGATCAATATTGTTGATCAACGCTTTTAAGTCTTTGGCTGCAACAACCTTCTCCACATTGAATCCAATGGAGGTGGCACCCCGCTTCAAGGCATCGACGGCTATTGCATTGGCTTTGTCAACGTCAGCTTCATCGACATCCTGACGGATCTCCCAATCGTTACAGTTTGAATGATTTCCTCTTAGATAAGGATATTCTCCCGGGTTAGATTTAAGGTAGCTCAACGATGACAGGTCATCGGCCCTGTAATAGGGTTTTAATTTGATGCCTTCATAGGTTTCATATACGAGTTTCTTCTCGTAATCGGCCCCTTTCAAATCCTCCCGGATCTTAGCTTCCCATTCAGCAGTAGTTACAGCGGGAAATTCAGTGAATAACTTTTCGTCTTTCTTTTGATCCATAAGATGATCTTTTATATTATTTTATCCTCACGCATTCAGAACACGGAGAAAGTTCAGGTGATTAAAAAAGCGGCACAAAGATACAGAAATATTAAAACTTTG
>JAUZOX010000464.1 GCA_030706265.1 Bacteroidota bacterium
CAGCACCATGATCTTGGAAAAGGACAGCTTTCTCTGCCTGAGCCTGGTAGCCGTTAAACGTACATATCGTCCATAGACCATCTTTCCGTCGAAAGTAATGATCTCGTCTTTGGGATCCCTGAAATCTTCCCTTAGCTGATTCTCATACATGATCGATTCCGTGAATTCGGGATCGTCAGAGACCTCTATCTTAAAATGCACCGGGAAGCCCTGTGACTGCACATATCCCCATGGGCTCATCCTTGGCAACAGCTTTATCCCGTCTATTTTCTTCCTTTCGCCCAGGTCGATCTGAACCCATCGGGTTTCATCGTCACCCTGTGCCGTTTTCGAGTCATATGCAGGGGTAAAGAACCGTGCCACCCGTTCTACTCCCATGCCGGCATCTCTGCGTTCGTCCTGCGATACATATTTGATCTGGGCTCCTGCCGGCATGTTCATCGCCAAAGCCACGACCAAAATGAATAATAGTTTTCCTGAAAAGTATAAATGGTTCATAAGCAAATAATTTGTAATAAATAGTTGTAATGGCGCTCGCATGGAAGATGTTTACCGGTGATTAAGTTGTCAAACGTGCTCCGTTCCTCGTATCTAATTTTATTTTGTTTTTAATATGTTTTTTATTGGACAGTAGTGATTTTATTTCTCTAATTCTCTATTATCATTGTTTATCTCAAAACTCTTCAGCTCTTTATTTACTTCGTCGAGTAATTGCTGTTCTGTCGGCAGATAAAGTTTGTACTGGCTTGCAAAAATTTGTTTTTGTCCTTCCGGCAAAGTAAACCTTACAACTGCATCATTCTTGCTGGCGCAAAGCAAAATACCGATAGTCGGATTTTCCTGTGGCAGCTTTTCAATGCGGTCGTAATAATTGACATACATCTGCAACTGGCCAATATCCTGATGGGTGAGTTTGGTCGTTTTGATTTCTATAATTACAAAGCATTGCAACAGCCGATTATAAAATACCAAGTCCACGAAGAATTCATCCCCCTCGAGATGTATTCGTTTTTGTCTGGCTACAAACGAAAACCCATTGCCCAACTCCAATAAAAATTCCTGCAAATGCGTGATGATAGCCGTTTCCAAATCCTGTTCGTAGTATGAAGATTCTCTTTTCAACCCCAGGAACTCCAGAAACATCGGATCTTTGATAATCTCTTTGGCATCGGAAGGTTGTTTTTCGCTTTTGGCTACTGCCAGTACGCTTTCCTTATTGTTACTTACCAAAAGCCGTTCATACAAATTGCTGTAAATCTGTCTTTCCAGTTGGCGCACTGTCCAGTTATTCTTTATTGTTTCAGCAATATAGAACTCCCGTTGCTCCGTGGCATCCAGACGTATTAGCAGCTTATACTGGCTCCAGCTTAATTGCGAATACAGTGTATTCGTAATTGGAAAAGTGCGGTAGAATTGTCGGAACAACTCTATTTGCCTTTTAGAATAACCGCTGCCAAACTCCGGTTCCAATTCGCTGGCAATATATTCGGTGAGATACTTTCCATAGTCAGCACGGTCTTTCCCTTCCTGCTCTTCTTCAAAAATGCGTTTACCAATGTGCCAATACATCAATATTCGTTGATGGTCAACCGCATGGACAGCGTTCTCCCGCGTCTGAGCGATAATGGCCTTAATGTCTGTTATTATTGATTGGTTTATCAGCATTATTTTGCTCAGAGAATTGAATTTTAGTTGAACGATAAATATACAAAATTACTCCGTGACATTGCGGTTTGTTATTTACAACAATGCTTTGTACTGTTTAACTAAAGTAAGCTGATTGACAGTTTGTTATAGTTGAGCTCTTTGACATCTTTGTAATCTGCATTTTCAATTATTTCAAAGAACATATTTTATTTTTTAATGGACACTAACGTTCCGGTGGAAGAGGTATCTGGGGAACGGAATGATTTCGTTGACCGATTTCTTGTAGCGCTCATATTCTTCTCCGTAAATACGGCTCAGTATCAGGCATTCCCCGTGGATGGACAGTTTGAAGTTAAGGTACAGGATCAGGACGATGGTAAACACCATGCCTGAATGAAAGAGGACTGCCAGTGCTGGCAGGATAAAGACGATGATGGAAGCATAGATCGGATTCCTGCAAAGGCCATAGGGTCCCCGCGTAATTAGCTTCCCCGCCTTAAAGTCATGCAGAAAATAAAGCGCTGAGCTAACCCAAAACACAACCCCGATGGCCAGCCATGCATACCCGATGGCTTTATAAAGCCCTCCTTCCAGGAAACCTGCATTCAGCAACCCCGGTTCCCTGTTCATCACGAAGATGGCCAGTATTGCATAGGGCAAACTCAATATTGCCAGTTTGGGGCCTATTCCGCCCCACGTCATTTTAGTGTCCATGCTAATTGTGTAAAACTGTTTTTGAGATGCTTATTTTTTCCTTTTCTAGTCGGCACCACTAAGTTACAAAAAAAATAAAACAATTCTTCAAACTGCAATCTTGTTTCATTGACGCAGCAATTCACTCATGGAACCTCCGTACTTTTATAATCCCTGACCGAGCTATTGTTTTCGTATTGGCAAGCCTTTTCCGCAATCGGTCTCAGGTAGGTGGCAAATAAAATAACTATTCCCGCAAGGGCATCAAAATATGAAGCTGCGTGATTTTATAAATAAACACGTGTGATTATCTCAAAATAATGGGTAATCAATACGTACAAGGTTCATAGCACTGCTTCTGATTATAATACAAGAGGCTGCCCCAAAGTCCGGGACAGCCTCTTAAAATTTAACTTGAGTTATTTGAATATTGCTAATGCCTCACGACCGGCCTGATTATTCGAATACCATGGCCGCCTTTTTCAGCTCTTCGATGATCGGGATATGCTGGGGACAAACGCCTTCGCACTGTCCGCATGCGATGCATTCGGCCGCTCCGTTCAGGTTGTTGCCTTTGGTATTCCAATAGTAGGCCCCCTTGGCCGACTGCAGGTTGTTATAAACATTCATGATGTTCATGGCCTTGAATATGCCCTGGATGGCGATCGACTGTGGGCATCCCTCCATGCAATAGGTGCAGGAGGTGCAGGGGATGGAAGGAATGGTGCTAAGCATCGCTTGTGCCTTGTCGATGACTTCGCGTTCCGCGTCGCTGAGCGGCTTGAACGCTTTCATGAACGAAAGGTTGTCTTCCATCTGCGCTATGTTCGACATCCCGCTCAGTACGGTGATGATGCCG
>JAUZOX010000465.1 GCA_030706265.1 Bacteroidota bacterium
GCTGGCATTGAGACGATTAATTATTTACTTGACCGGATCAATACCATGCACGACGAAATAGTTTACCTCACAAACAGATTAAGGCTGTATGAAACCACCGGGGAGTCGGACCTCTTCTGATCCGGTTCTCATAATGTTCATTCCTAAGCAAACATTGCAATAGCTATATATCCTAAGCAGGCTGATCCGTTAGAGAAAAGGCCTAAAGAATAATTTCAGTATGGATTGCGTTTTAACGGAGCTGGTCTGTGGAAGTGTTTTTTTCCCGTTTGGTAAATCAATTTGTTTGGCAATCCCGAAATCAAATCTCAAATCCGTTTGTTTAAATTTTAGTTTGAAATGAGCATGATTGAAGATCCTAAACAAGAATGAACCAGGCACCCATGCAAGTTTCAGATGATCAATTGAATCAAATTAATTGCGTATTTAACATGTTATATCCTTCCTAATGAGTAAAAAGAGAATTTGAATTTTTACTTAAGTGCAATGTGATTTTAATGAATGATGATGGCTGTCTTAACATTTGAAAACCAAGTCCATGAAACGAGCATGATTGAAGATCACAAACGAGAATAAAAATCTTACATGTGCGTTCCATAAGACCTATTTATTAAAATTATTTACCTATGAAAACGAAAACGATGTTAATCGGTATCTTTTCCGGACTCATCACCGGTGCAGTGATTGGAATATTGTTCGCGCCCAATAAAGGCAAGGTAACCAGGCGGAAGCTAATTAAACAAAGCGACGAATATACCGACGCCATAAAGGAAAAAATCAATGATTTGGTAGAAGTGATGAACGGAAAATTTGAAAATGTCAAAAAAGACATTTCCGAATATACCGAGTCGATAAAGGGAAAGATAAACGACATGCGCAAAGCCAAAAAGGCAACAATGAATTAGTCATCTAAAAATCAAATGGAAACACAATATGCGTTTCCATTTGATTTACCGTGATGCGGAAATTAAGGCTCAAAAATACATCTGGCAAGGGCTCTTTTTGCGGAACAATGATGGCAGCTGAAAGATAAGGGATATTTCCTGTGTCGCATTGGCTTTCACTTTGGGCGCGCTTAAGGAGTAATCGAAGCTGTAGTTAACATGGAGCTGCGAGAAGTAGTCATTGTTGATGGGAAATTTGATGCCTGCCAACACAACCAGTTCGGTGACCTTTAAGATTTCATTGTCGTCTTTCCGGAAGAAAGATCCCACGTTGAGATTGTTTCCGGTCAGATTGACACCGGCTACAAAATCCTGCATCGGTCCCTGTTTCTCATATAAAAGGACGGGTTGAAGATGAGCATCATCGAGTAAACCGTTTCCAATGCTTTTGCTATAGCGGGCCAGGACAATGTATCTTGCAGGGAGCTTTGAGGTTTGTTCAAAAAACGATTGATTGGGTTCAGGTAGATGTTGCACCGAAATTCCGATGTCAAAGGCATCTTTTTTGACGTTGGATTGAAAAGTGGGATCCGATTCATAGTGAAGCATCAAGCCGAAATGGAAATCAAAAAAGGTAACACTTGGAAGGGTAGTAGGGGGTAAGGCGGCAGATTGAGCGGGTACCACCCCGTAGAACGGATCGAGTTGATTGCCTAATAGCACCCGGCTCCAATCGATGTATTTCTGATAAAGAACAGGTGCAATCCCAAGTTGCAAGGTGTAATATTCGCTTAAAGGGACTCTTGCCGAAAAAGGAAGTCCTACCGAAACAGTACTCAGTTTACCGGCCCCTTCCTGGTTTTTCTCAATAAAAAAACCGATCCCGCCCAAACCTTTGAGATCAAGATCGTGCAGCGATTGGCTGGCTCCGAAGGCATAGGTCTCAAATTTAGAAGGGATAAACATCATCGCCCGTCTGTAATTCAGGCTCATTAAAAAGCCCTGGTCTATTCCCACCGATGCGGGATTAAAATAGATCGGATTGTAGAGAAAATGAGTGAATGTGACATCCTGAGCCTTGGTGTTCATGGAAAAAGTGAGAACCATCAGACACAAAAGCAATTTATCCCTGACCTTGTTTATTATTGCATTATGAATCAAACAGCCCATCATCTTAAAATTGTTATCGTTCCTTCGGTATGATACCTGCCATCAGGCATTTTCATTCCTTTCCATGGCTTATTGCCAATGAGCACTGCCTTAATTCTCCAGATATAGGCATCTGAAGGAAGCGGCTTCCCGTATTTGTCCTTGCCATCCCAGCCATTGAGTGGCTGACCGTTTGCATTAAGCTGACTGTCGGTCCAGATCAGGTTTCCCCACAGATCGAAAATCATGAGGGTATATTCCTTTAATCCATATCCAACCGGTTGAAACTTCTTCACTAAGGGATCGGAGCTACCGGGGATAAAGGCATTGGGAACATAAAGCCCCCTGAAAACGGTGTTATGGATCACGGTAGTATCATCCTCACATCCAAAAGCATTGAATACGCTCAGGGTAATGATGTGGGGCCCTACCGAATCAAATTTCGCAGTTACCAGCGAATCCTTACCCACCGTGATGCCGTCGACTGTCCAGATGCGGTCAACATCTTTTGGAGAAATGTCTTTTAAAGTCACGATCTCGGGTTTCTCATCGTTTGAAGATAACGACATTACCGCATGGGGCAGGGGATAGACCGTAATATGTTTGGTGGTATCGATGATGCCGCATCCGGTATTCATTTGAAGCCTGACGTTGTATATGGAGGTGGAGTCTCCGGTTTTAAAGGTGTGGACAGCTTCAAAGTCATGGCTGTGCGCAGAGCCGTCTCCAAAATCCCAATCGAATTGGGCATCCGGAACAGAAGAGAGATTTTTGAACCCTACGGTAAGCGGCGTACATCCGTCAGGAGGGGTAGCCGTAAAATCAACGGTAATCGGATCTTTCACGGTAATGGTAACTTTGGCTTTTGCGCTGTTCCCAATTGAATTCCATAATTCGTACCATAATGAATCAATGCCCTGAAATCCCGGATTAGGAACGTAAGTGATGAAATCGTCCGATTTATCATTGGGGGTGTTATTGGCATTGATAGCCGCCGTTCCATGAGATGGTGGTGAGAGGATGGTGATCTTTCCTCTTTTATCACCCTGGATGTTGTCGATTTTCACGACCAGGATGTTTACAGGCCGGCCTGCGTGTGTACAGGTATCATCCGGTACGGCCGAAGGAATGCCATTGATATGGATCGTATAGTCTTCCA
>JAUZOX010000466.1 GCA_030706265.1 Bacteroidota bacterium
AATGACCCCTTTCCAAAAGAAACTCTTGCACATTTGCATTTTTTCGTTAAAACCCTTTTCTTGTTCCATTTGCTGCAACAAATTGAAATCACTGTAAAGGATTGCCCTTTCGAGTCGTTCTTCATCAAATTCCAGCCCCAGAAACCTGACAATGGATCCAAAGGATTCGATCGGTCTCTGCTTCATATCTTCATAGCGCACCACATGTATGGGTATCCGGGTTTGTTCACACCAGCTCCGGATATGGTTTTTCCATGATAGCAATATTTGTCTTAGCTGCCCATTCCGTTTCCCGGCTATGCAAGCCTTTTCATTTAGTATAAAATTCACTGTTTTGTTTACATTGCTTGCACTGTGATTGGCATAGGAGACGCACACATCCAGGGGATTTCTGACGAAATAAACGGCTCCTTTGCTTATTGCTTCCGGAAAAAGGGGAACCCCTGTCCGGTTTAGGGTATAAGCATCATGGGTTTTTTTATATTGAACGGCATCCGGCTCATCGGCAGAAGCAGATAGAATCCGATAATAATCCGGACGATAAAGATCCACTTCGTCGGGTGTAAGTTCAAAAGGATTTAATCCGATCCATTCTTCAAAATCCACCGCATTGCTCGATATGGTAGTTCTTTCAATATTCTCAAGTGAAACCGGAATACTTGAATTTTGAAGATAGTTTGATAAAAAGATCCGGAACCAGGTATTGCCCGATTTGGGATAGGATACCAGCCATACCATATTTGAATTCATACGTTCATAAATTGGTTAAATCGGTCGTATGGAACTCGCATGAATGCCCGGCTCAAACATGCCCCGTTCATTATAGAACCTCTTTCTGAATGAATTCCAGGGTTTCGCAGATATTGCATATCTGTGGTCTTGCGACCTGCGATACTTTAACCTGTGAAGCCAAACGTAATAATTGACCAAAGTATCTTTTCGCGGTTTCAGGCATCCCTTTTAGGAAATTCTTTCTGTAGATCTGTAACCGCAATGCATTGTATTTTTCAACTCCGCTGAGTTCGGTGTGTTCGAAGCCTTCCTTGTTGTGCGTGTTTAGAATAATTATTTGATCCAGCCTTTGTTCGGTTAATTCACTTTCAAAATTGGGAAGGTAAAATTTATCCAGCATGGGTCTGATCCTTTCCAAAGCCTGATTTTCGATGCTTAGCTGTTGTACCGAGTTGTCCCATAACTTTAACCTGGTCTTAATGGGAATTATTTTGCTCTCTTTGTCAATCACATTAACCGGGGTAATATCATCGGTAAGAAACTGCCCGCCCTGTTGACAAAAAGCAGCCGTTACAGACGATTTGCCAGCACCCGATACACCACAAATAATGATGCCTTGGCCCTTGTAAACAAAGGAGCTGCCATGAAATGGAAGAATCCCCCGTTGATGCAATATGGCACCCAGGACAGATCCGTTTAGAAAAAGGTTGACCGAATTGGGGTCTGCCTCCGGATATGGATATAGAGATATCTTGTGCCCGTTCTGAGCCCGGTAGCATGCGATATTTCGGGCATCCAGAAAAAAATCATCTTCTTTTACCTCCAGATGCGGCAGGGCAAATAAAGGCGCATCAATTCTTTCAACTCTTTGGGATTGAATTTCTATGTTAACGAAATTAACAGGAAAACTCAAGAAATGAACCTTTTATAAAAATATTCAGAAAATTCCATTTAATAACAGCTGAGATGTTAAGAAGGATTATAAGAACTATGTTCTGAAGCCGCATGTGTTAAACCACTAGCTGTCTTATCCAGGTCCAGGTCAACTATTTCCGGCTTTACCCATTCTTTTTTTTCTGTATTTTCTTCTTTCATAGCAATTGTAGTATTTGACACGTATTAGAAGATACAAAAGAAAATAAAATATGAAATATATCCAAAAAAAATGCGTAATATGGAAATTATATTTGATATAGGTTATTATCCGATTTACTGATTGCAGATATACGATATGGTCAACAATAACAACACACATTGTCCTTATTTTACCTTTTTAAAAGCTTAAGTCAAAATATTTCAACCGGCAACCGTAGCGCATCCAGTTTCATTTTCAATACTATAAAACCATTTATTTGTTTCAATTGTTATAATAAGGTTGCAATTAAAGATGTTCAAACCCGGATTTTCATTTACCTGCAAATCATTAATTTATGAACCCGGCATGAATGGAAGCACAAACAGCCATGAAAATCATCCAGGTGGATTCCAAATGGCCGGTCTATTAAAAATTATTATCGTATGCAAAGGTTACTTCTACTTTTTCTCTCCATTTTACCGGCACAATTTGTCTTGTCCCAAAATCTTCAGTTGCACTACGACTTTATTAAAAATGCCCGTGACCGCAATGCAGCGGGGCGTGGATATTTTACGAGTACGGTAGAGATGTTTAAAGTTGATCAATGGGGAAGCACCTACTTTTTTATCGACATGGACTATAATGGTCCCCGTGGTGGCGTATCACTGGGATATTTGGAAATAGACCGCGACATGAAACTTGGAAACTTTCCGCTGATGGCACATATTGAATTAAATGCCGGCATGAACCGGTTTGTTTCTTTTGATAATGCCTGGCTTTTTGGCATTTCATATCCCTTTAAGATCAAAGGGGCATTCATGAGTGTGTATGCCGCTTACAAGGCCATCTCCAGGCAAAGCGCCAACTTTCAGGTGACCGGGACCTGGAACAGTACTCTATTCGACGGTAAATTTACCATGTCGGGTTTTATCGACCAGTGGTGCGAAGACAAGACCGGAGGCGAGAAGAAATGGATTTTGCTGACCGAACCCCAGTTCTGGTATAACCTGAGCCCGAATTTTTCAATGGGGAGTGAGATTGAAATAAGCAATAATTTCATCCTTAATTCCAACAAGGTTGAAATATTCCCGACAATAGCCGGGAAATGGACCTTTTAAATTGAAAACCACAAAGCCATGTTAGATCAACTTTTTAAACTTCAGGAAAACAAGACCACTCTTCGTACCGAGATATTGGCAGGGGTCACCACTTTTATGACCATGGCTTACATCCTGTTTCTAAATCCCAATATCCTTTCGGGAACGGGGATGGATAAAAACGCGGTTTTCTTTGCAACGGCCATTGCTTCGGGGGTAGTAACCATTGCGATGGGTTTTTATGCTAACTTCCCCATAGCACTGGCTCCCGGCATGGGGCTGAAT
>JAUZOX010000467.1 GCA_030706265.1 Bacteroidota bacterium
GCCATACTTATCTTGGGTGCAGGGAAGGCGATTGGTTCGATCTTGTCATCCGGATTCTTAACCGAGTTTAAGGTGTCGCAGGTATGGACACTCTTCAGTTTAATGGTCGCCCCGATATCACCTGCGACTACCTTTTCAACCTTTTCGCGTTTCTTACCAGCTACGGCAAATAATTGAGATATTCTTTCCTTCTGACCGTTATTGCCATTGACAATATCAAGGCCCTCTGTTACTTCGCCAGCATATACCTTGAAGAAGCTCATTTCGCCAATGTGTTCTTCAATGGCCGTCTTAAATATAAATAGCGAAAGTGGTTCTGAGGTATTGCATTTCAATTCCTTCCCATCCAACGTCTTGCGGGCAGGCATCTGTTGTGGTGAAGGTGCCGCCGTCAATATAAATTGCATCAATTGATTAACGCCATAGTCATGTTTTGCATCAACGCAAAATACAGGGAATAACCCACGACTTATCAATCCTATCTGAATTCCCTTATTAATTTCTTCTTCATTCAGAACTCCTTTGTCGAAGAATATCTCCATTAATTCTTCGTCGTTCTCGGCAACCGATTCCATCAACGTTTGCTGGAATTCTTCGGCCTTATCTTTCTCAGATGCCGGAATGTCAAGTACTTCGACTTTACCATCGGCAAATTTGAGCATCTTCATTTGAAGTATATCAATAACGGCATTAAAGCCGAGGCCTGCATTAACAGGATATTGACATACGGTAACATTGCTTCCAAACTGGGCTTTTAACTGACGAAGGGTTTCGTCAAAATTTGAATTTTCATGATCAAGATGATTCACAGCAAAGATAACAGGCTTCTGCTGCTTCTTGGTGCATTTAAAGTGGATTTCTGTGCCTACTTCAACGCCATTCTGGGCATTGACAACCATAATGGCTGTGTCGGCAACAGTCAATGCGGCCACTACCTCGCCAATGAAATCATCGAAACCGGGGGCATCGATAATATTAATTTTTTTACCATTAAATTCAGTATAAAGAACGGTAGAAGAAACTGAATTCTGGCGATCCAACTCAATAGGCCGGTAGTCTGAAACTGTGTTCTTGTCTTCAATAGAGCCCCGGCGTGTGATCAACCCTCCTTCAAAGAGCATGCTCTCTGCGAGAGTTGTCTTGCCGGTTTTCGCTCCTCCAACGAGAACAACATTTTTAACATCATTCGAATTATAAACCTTCATGTCTTTTATTATTTAATAATGAATTAATATCACTGCTCACAAATTTAAAAAATTCCATGAACATGCAAAGAAAAGAATTTATAATTCCCCTACTTTGTATCGTTCTGTTATTCTTATTATTAACCTCACCATTTTGGCAATTATTCATAATTTGCCCTCACCTGCATTCCCGATTTTATAAAGAATTACACCTTACGCATCGAATCCGGTTAGTTATCTAATTTGCGTTGGTTGCCTACCTCTATTTTTTTTCGTATGGAAGGTATATCAGGCGCTCTTTTTTTCATCCCCCGGAAACAATTTACCCTCCAATGCGTACTAATTGTATACTTTTATTGTCCGATTGTCAGTCCCAATGAACATAAGGGTATATTGCAATCTTTTATTTATAAACTGCTCTGTTTCTTACAAACAGGCACAAATACCGCAACAATTCTAACGGGTTGCGATAAAATAAAAACCAAACAAAAAGTGAAACTACCTATTAATAGTGCCAACCTTGACACATCCGTGAAACCCGGAGACGACTTTTACCAGTATGCCAATGGAGGTTGGTTGAAAAGTAATCCTATTCCTGCAGACAAGAGCCGTTTTGGGGCCTTTGAAGAATTGGACGAAGAAAACATGTTACAATTACGCGGCATTATGGAAGACGCCGCATCAGATCAAAATGCATTACCGGGCAGCATTAAGCAAAAAATCGGAGATTTTTACACCAGTGGAATGGATACCACCGGGATCGAGAAAGAGGGCATTAATGCGATACGGGCCGAACTCGACCGGATCGATGCCATCAGTACCATTGCCGATTTGCAAAAACAGGTTGCACTCCTTCACACGCTGGGAATGCCGGCCATCTTTAATTTTTATGCCGCCCAGGATGAGATGAACAGCACGAACATGATTGCCCAATTATATCAGGGAGGTCTCGGACTACCCGACCGGGATTATTATATTTCTGACGAAGCCCGCTCAAAAGAAATCAGGGTGGAATACCTGAAACATCTGGTCCGTACTTTCGTACTGATGGGACAATCGGAGGCGGAGGCTGAAAAGAGTGCCGAAACAGTCATGAACATTGAGACCGAACTTGCCAAGGCATCCTCCACCCGGTTAGAGTTGCGCGATCCTATTGCCAATTACAATAAAACCGATTTGGCCGGTCTGAATGAGATGGCCCCTGGATTCGATTGGCTCCTTTATTTTACGAACCTGGGCCTCATCCAAACGAAAGAAATCAATGTCGGTCAACCCGGGTTCCTTGCCGCAATGGCAAAACTGACCCTTAGTTTTCCGATTTCGGATTGGAAGATATACTTGAAATGGAATCTGGTCCGGGCAGCTTCTTCATCGCTCTCTTCCGCATTCGAAAAAGAACACTTTGCTTTTTATGGCACTGTGCTTTCAGGCATAAAGAAGATGAAACCACGATGGAAACGCGTAGTCGAAGAAACCAGCAGCTCACTGGGTGAAGCCGTCGGACAGCTCTATGTTGAAAAGTACTTTCCACCTCAGGCCAAAGAAAGGATGGTAAAGCTAATCGACAATTTAAAGGCTGCCCTTGGCGAGAGAATTTGGCAACTGGCATGGATGGGCGATGAAACCAAAAAAGAAGCGGAAATTAAACTTGAAAAAATCAACGTGAAAGTGGGCTATCCCGATAAGTGGATCGATTATACCACCCTGGCCGTTTCGAAAGATTCCTATTTTGCAAACGTAGCAAAAGCCAATCATTTTGCATTCAAACGTAACCTGGAAAAAATAGGCAAACCCATCGACCGCACCGAATGGGAAATGACCCCTCAAACCGTGAATGCCTACTACAATCCAAACATGAATGAGATTGTATTTCCAGCAGGCATATTACAGCCCCCGTTTTTTTATATCGATGGTGATGATGCGGTGAATTATGGGGCAATCGGGGTTGTCATCGGTCATGAAATGACCCATGGATTTGATGACCAGGGCCGCTTGTACGACAA
>JAUZOX010000468.1 GCA_030706265.1 Bacteroidota bacterium
CAATCTGTAAGATCTTCCCGGTTTTAATCGCGGTATCGTACATCAGTTTGCATTCGTCGAGGGTCTTGGCCATTGATTTTTCACAGAAAACATGCTTTCCGGCATTCATCGCATCAACCGCAATGTGGGCATGCTCATTCAATGGGGTTGCAATCAGAACACAATCCAGATCTTTTAACTCCAGCATTTTACGGTAATCGCTGAATGGCTTGGCGGTACCTTTTGTGATCTGAACCGCATCCTTCAGGTGTGGTGCGTAGTTGTCACAAACTGCTACAACCTTAATGTTGTCGGTTACTTCCATGCCTTTCAGTAAAGTCAGATGGTAGCTTCCTCTCGATCCGGTTCCGATTACAGCAATTTTGACTTTGGCTCCTGATTGCTTGGCATCGGATTGGTTATCGGCGAGTGCACTCATCCATGGAGATGAAAGTGTTACGAGGCCTAGTCCACCAATTCCCATGGCTTTTAAAAATTCTCTTCTTGAATTGTCAGGTTTCATCATTTTAAGTTTAACTTAAGTCGTTTGATAGAAAGTATTAATTCTGATTAAGTAATATAAGTTACAATATTGATCTCTTTAAGGCATAGTCGTGCACTGATTCATGTCGATCACTTTAGGACCATTCACCTGGTCATAAGCGATTTCGACTGCTTCTTTTGGCTTAAACCGGGAAAGAATTTCCTCTTTTTCCTTTTCCGGGGCGATAAACAGTGAAGTTGACAGCACCTCAGCTTCTATGGGAGAGTTTGTTACAACGGAAACGGTTCTTGATTCTTTCTGGAATTCACCCGTTAGGGGGTTGAGTATGTGTCCGGAACTACCGAATTTTGTTCTGTTGTTGGGTGTATTACCCGAAGTTGAAAGGCTGAGGTCCTTTAACCGGAACAGGTGCAACGACGAATCCGGTGAAAAAGCATCCTGTATTCCGATGGGCCAATAATCACCATGGGGGTGTTTCCCGATAGCTGTGATTGAACTATTCCCAAAATTGATCAGCGAATTTGTTAACCGGTTTGCAACACAATATTGTTTGATTTTTTCCAATGCATATCCTTTACCGATACCTCCCAGATCTATTGAAATCAACGGGTTTAAAAAGCGAACAGCCTTTTCCTCAACTTTAATGGATATTTTGTCTGTTCCGGTAAGCAACGCATCTTTAAAGCGCACTTTTCCTGAATCATACTCCGGCTCTTTATCCGTTGTCTTTTGATCGTGCTGAAGATCCGAATGGGTAAACTTGCCAACGGTAACGTTGAATAGTTTATTTGTCTTCAGATAATATTCCTGGCAAAGGGTTAGAAGTGAAATTGTTTCCGCATCGGTTGTTACCGTTTCGGTGGCTGCAAGCTTATTGATCCTGTATATTTCACTCTCTTCGTCAAATCTGCTAAACTTGTGTTCAATCCTTTCAAGTTCGTTGCTGATAAATATCTTAGCAGAAGCAAAGAAATCTTCATCTACCCCATAGGTCAGGAAATTAAATTGCGTTCCCATGGAAAAACAATTAAAATACTGAATCCGGATTGCAGATGAAGATTCCATTTATAAAGACTAATAGTCAGGCTTTAAATTTCAGTGACGCTATGTTTAAAGTACCCTGATCTTGACGTTTCTGAAGGCAACATCATTCCCGTGATCCTGCAGCAGGATATGGCCCTGGGGTGCGGCTCCGAATCCTGCAAAGTTTTTGAACTTACTGGTATTAAAGATGGTCTGGAACATTTGTCCCGTACGTTCGTATTCAACTACCTTCATGCCGTTTAACCAATGTTCAACATGGTTTCCCTTTACAATAATTCTGGCTTGATTCCATTCGCCTACCGGATTGACCTTTTTGTTTGCCACTGCGGGAATTAAATCGTAGAGTGAACCACAGGTTCTGTCTCCATTGATACCCAGTTTGGCATCGGGATGTACGGCATCATCCAGGATCTGAAATTCGCAACCAACCGAAGGATCTTTGTATGCCTCTGTAATGAAATATTTGATACCGCTATTGGCTCCTCTTGTGATTTTCCAATCAACCGATAACTCAAAATTACTGTATTCATCTATCGTTACAATGTCACCGCCTGAAGGACCTGCTTTAGGATCGCCGTGAACTTCTTTTAGTTCATGGTTTTCAATGACCCAACCCTTAGCGGGGAAAGGTTTTTTGCCAACACCTCTCCAGCCCTGAGTCGTTTTGCCATCCCATAATAACTTCCAACCATTGTTGATTTCATCTTCCGACAGGTTGTTGGGAATGGTATTATATAGGGGAGCTGTCGTCGGGGTTTTAAACTTTTCAGGATTCTTGGTGATGATGCGGAGGTTTTTCCAGCTTACCTGAAGACCGGCTTTGGTAGCATGATGTACCTGCAAACCGATGAAACCGGTATGGGTCATGTCGTCAATCAGGTTAGCAGCAGCCACGCCGTTGATCCAGGTCCTGATGGTGTCGCCAATGGCTTCAACCCTGTAATGGTTCCAGTCATTGTGTTTGAAAGCGGCTCCTGCGGTCTTGTTTTTATCCAGGGGATTAAGCCAGCCTCTTCTGCCTTCATCATAAATACCGGCACTCCATGCCCTTGACGAAGGATCAATTTCAACCTGATATCCATGAACACGTCCATTCTGGTATTCTTTCAAACTTTCACTCCTGATTTGTACTCCTGAGTTCAGCTGTTCGTCAACCTTTACATCATACTCCAGAATAAAGTTGGTGTACAATTTATTGGTACACAGAAAACTATTGGGAGTGTTTAATACTGTGGTGCCGACGATCGTTCCGTTTTTGGCTTCATAAGTCGACTTTCCGTTCAACTCCGTCCAGCCCTTAAGCGTTTTGCCGTTGAACAGTGATTCCCATGTAGGTTTGGGAGCTTTTTTTTGAGATACTGCAACTAAAGTTGCGAAAAGAAAAATAACACTAAGTAAAATTGATTTCATGTTGATTATTTGGAAGTTAGAAAATAATTTGCTTTAGATGGGCGTGTTGATAATATCGGTTTAAATTATTGATTAAATATTCATGCTATTTATTTTCATTATTTATGGCTTTTCCCTGTATGCTTTTAAATAAAAATAAATGCAATTGATTGTTGTGCAAGCAAATCTACAAATTATTATTGCTTTTACAAAAATGATCTAAAGTTAATGGAATGTTAAAATAACTTTTATAAAGAGCAATTTTTAAC
>JAUZOX010000469.1 GCA_030706265.1 Bacteroidota bacterium
CATCTGAAACGGAATCCCTGATCATTATTTCTTTTTAAAGACCGCGGATATAACCTCTAGGTCTGCATCATTCAGTTTTGAGGTTCTTTTTAGTTTAAAAATGAAATCTGCAATCTCTTTGTCCGTGGAAGGGCAGCCTACATTGGTTCCCGTATCATCCAGCAGGACTCCCTCTGCTCTCAATTTGGAATCGGTAATTAATTTGCCATTTTCATCAAAAATCAACCAAAACGGGATCCCGCTCTTGTCGCCCTTGTATTGTTTCAGCATATCCATAGAGCCTGGATTGTTCAGGTTTTCTTTCCCTTTTGATTCCAAGACCACAATATGATTAACCACGTAGTTTTTATCGAACAATGCTTTGCAGGCTTCATCGTTCATCGATTTGTCCATTTTTTTGCACCAGGTACACCATGAGGCATGAAAAATTATAAAAGCCTTCTTGTGCTCTTTTTTAGCCTTTGCTATTGTCTCTTTTAAGATTTTTTCAGCCGGCTCGGGTTGGCTTTGCGCTATAATACTTCCACACATTAAGATTGAAAGTATGAATGGGATGAAGGTTTTCATAGGGTTGGTTTTATGTAAAAGTATAAAATTATGTGGAGTGAAAAATTTAGGAGTTGTTTTTTATCAGAAAATTAATGCATATTCATCCCCTGTCAAATGTTGCGGCACTGTTCCTAAGTGCAAATGCCCCTTGTGCTTATTGGAATATGCTCAAATTTATGGATAAGTCACACCTTCTCGATCAGCGCTACGGCTTGTGCAGCAATTCCTTCTTCACGGCCTGTGAAACCCAGCTTTTCAGTGGTTGTGGCTTTGATGGAGATGTCGTCTTTCGCAATTCCGATGACCTCTGCCAGCGTTTCTTTCATCTTTTCGATGAACAGTTGAACCTTCGGCTTCTGGAGGATGATGATGCTGTCGATATTGCCGACGCGATAACCTTTATCATTGAGTAGTTTTATGACGCGTTTCAGTAATATTTTACTGTCTATTCCCTTGAATTCAGCTGAGGTGTCTGAGAAATGGTAGCCGATGTCTCTCAGGTTAGCAGCGCCCAAAAGGGCATCACAGATGGCATGGATCAACACGTCGGCGTCGGAGTGACCTACAGCTCCTTTTGTATGTTCCAGTTTGATGCCGCCCAGCCAGAATTCGTAACCTTCTGCCAGCTGATGGACGTCATAGCCTATACCAATTCGGATATTCATTTTCCAAAGGGATTTGTTGAAAGAGCGAATTTAGATAAAAAGGGAAAATAAAAAAAGCCGGTTGCTGACCGGCTTTTATCATATTTTAGTTGCCCGTCGTAGCGGGCGTATCTTTGGTTGCAGCTTTAAGGGCATCGAAGTCCAGAATCATTGAAAAACGCAAGGTGTTTTCAAGCGGGTTGTGTTGTTCGGTCGGAACAAGATAAGAAAGGTCGAGCCTGAATTTGGAGTATTTCAATCCGGCACCCATGGTAAAATATTTACGATTTCCCTTGGTGGGATGTTCATAGAAATATCCGGCCCTCAAAGCAAACTGTTTATTGTACCAATATTCCGCACCCAACGAAAGGGTAATTTCGTGGAGCTCTTCTTTAAACCCGCCCGGGGCATCGTAGAAAGATTGAATCATTCCCTGGGGAACCGATACATCCGGATTTTTACCGGCAATGATATTGCCAATGCTATCCAGTTTTGGAGGGGTGGGGACGAGCAACTTGTTGAAGTCGGCCATAAAGGTCAGGCTATTGTATTCATCCAGGTTAAACATGAGGCTTGGACCAATGCGCAGATTGGTTGGAATAAAGTCCTTGTGGGTGTTATCGTCGGTATACGAGATTTTAGATCCGATGTTTGAAATATTAACGCCCCAGGCGAACAAGGCATCGGTATTGAAGACCGTGGTCTTTTTCTGATAATATACCGAAACGTCAGTTGCAACCGAGTTGCCGGGTTTGGTCGTCGTGGAACCCACGTCCTGCCCCTGTGTCAGATTTGAGTGAATGAAACGGGCTGAAATGGCACCCGACAGGTTTTCAGAAAGCTTACGTGAATATGCAAAATCAAGGGCAAACTCATTGGGGCGATAATTGCCTATGGTCTGGCCCGAAATATCTGTGAAAGTGATGTCACCCAATGAAAAATAAAGCAGGGAAGCGGATATCGCCTGCATTTCATCCAGTTTCTTGTATCCGGTGACATAAGCCAGGTTGATATCGCTGACCAGTTTACGCATCCAAGGGCTGTATGAGAGAGAAAAACCCATATCGGTATCGATGAAAGCATATTTGGCCGGATTCCAGTGTTGTGAGAAGGCATCCGGGGTTGAGCTTACGCCGGCATCACCCATGGCGCCACCCCTGGCATCGGGTGCTATCATCAGAAAGGGAACGGCGGTTGTCACTGTATTTAGGTCTTGTCCCAGATAGTTGGTTTTGGTAGTTTGAGCAGAAACCATTGTAGTCAACCCGAGCAGTGTGATCGATATTAATAATTTCTTTCCAATCAAAAATGTCTTCATAGTTTAATGCAACTTATTTGTTACAAATGTAAGATAAAACAACTCAAATATAAACGTATATGTGGCGATGATATTGTTATCTTTTAAATTAGTTCAGGATCATTACTTTGCAGTTGCGGATAGTCTTATTGCCTATTTCATTTTCAAGGATAGCTTGCAAGATGTAAAGACCGGATCGAAGTTTCTTTCCATTTTCATTTGTGCCGTCCCAGTGAACGGGCCCTATTATTCCCTGATCGGTTCCTGAAGTCGTATGGAGAATTCGTTCTATTCTTCCTTCGGTATTGTATATCCGAATTTCTGCGTTGATCACTTTGCCCGATTGATTATGACGGAGGGTAAATGTAGTACCTGCTATAAAAGGATTGGGCCAGATACCGAGGTCGCCTGTTTCAATCCTGCTTTCATCTTTTACGTTAAATAAAACGCTGGCGGAGGTAGAATTGTTTAAAACATCCCAGACTTTGAGCTTCAGCTGGTGCATTCCGGGGGAGAGACCGCTCAATTTGTAACTGAGCGAACCTTTTTGATAACTATTGGTTTCGGATTCAAAATAGTCGTTCAGGATGAGGGTATGATCGGTTTGACCATCGATGACGGCTGTTATGTCGTGCCCTATCCCTGTTCCAAGGGTGTTGATGCCGCTTTCGTCACTTACCAAAGCCAACAGGG
>JAUZOX010000047.1 GCA_030706265.1 Bacteroidota bacterium
AGTTATATACCCTTTATATACCGGTTATATGCCAATATCCCCTAAAAAAAGACAAACTAGAGTATGTCCAAATAAATGTGTCAAAGTTCAAGGGAGTATGTTCAAAGGGGAGTATTCAATAAAGTGCAGATCCACGCTTTTTTTGGGTAATTCCCATTATTCCTTGCACTTTATTGTTCCAAAACAGGCATAAATATCTATATACCCATACAAATTAAGATTCACAGCAGACCTTAATTAGTAATAATATGTTTATCAAACTATTAAGTTATAAAGCCAATCTAACCCAGGTAGACCAAAATCTACCTGCTCACAATCAATATCTTCAAAAGAACTATGAGAAAGGGGGATTCATCTGCTCCGGACCAAGAATTCCAGGAACGGGACGGGTGATCTTATGTCGTGCTCAAAACGAAAAGGTCGTTTTAGAAATCATTAAAGAAGATACCTTCATTGCAGATGGAGTCGCAGATTATGAACTGGTCCAATTTAGTACGGCAGATTTTGCAAAAGAATTGGCGGATTTACAGACCGGAAGGAATAGTTTTTCGAATAAGAACAATCATCCGATTTGGTATAAAACAAAAGAGCCACTCATTTTGCGGGTGGCCCTTTTGTCAAAGATTTACTGGGGTATCAGATAGATCAAACCGGCATTTCTGTTGCCCGGAAGATCCTTGAACCAATCCTGGTATGAAGTCCCACCACTTACGGCCCATTCTGCAAAGTGGAGATATGCCCGACTGATGTCAACCTTTTCTTTGGAATAATCGAACTTTTCAATAATGTTGATTGCCCATGGCAGATTGGTGGCTGTTTTATAATATCTGTTCTGTGAAGGATCGGAATTGTCATCTGAGGTTCCAAACAGGCTGGGATCTGCAAGACTGGTTGGTGCATAGTTGGGCAAATGTACTTCTACACCCCGAACTTTATTCACAATAAGGAAAGGATTGAAATTGGAAATGTCGAGATCATTGAGCTTATAGGTGTTGGGCTTGATTGCAATATTAACAACCAGCGTTTTAGGCGTCACGTAAGTTCCGGCCGGATCGGTGTTAACTCCTATACCTGCTCCCGGATGTGTCATTTGTTTGAATGCATTGTCATAAACAATGATGGTAGGTTTTGCTTGTCCCGATTCGGTACCGTTATTGTTCAGTTTAATATAATTGTCGGTAAGGCTGTAACCAGTTACAGTCAAGTCGTTTGCATTGGCAATACCGGGTAACTGAAATCCGAACCCATTTTCAAGTGATGCTCCGAAAGCCTTGATCACAAAGGTGCCTTTTAAGTTTTGGACATAATTATTTATATCAGAGGTGATCTCAAATTGGTAATCCAGTACAAGGTCGTTGAAATCATAATCGCCTTTCGATGGCCATAAATCTTCAAAGGCCAGCGTTCCATATGTCGATGGAAAATGATTGACGATCAAGGGGGATATCGTCACGGTAATTGTAGCTTGAGATGTGAGTCTGTTTGCATCCAGAATCTGGTATCCGATTGTAGCTGTGCCGGTATAATTTTCTGCCGGTGTAAAAGTTACCAGATGGGTTGTGCTGTTAAAAGAGAAGGTTCCAACAGTTGCCGGATCGGGGGCAGTACCGGTAAAGGTTACCGATGATGCATCGATCGCACTTGAACCGGCGATGTCATTTGTCAATACATTAATGTCAACCGGGGTATTTACATTGGTAGCAGCATCATCATTGACGGCCGTGGGACCTGTTTGTTGCGCACACTTATTAACCGAATTAAAATCTGCAATTGTAAAATACGCACTCTGATTGTTGCTGCCGGCAAAGGCAATGATTTGCTGGTTTTGTAAATAAGCGATGGTATATGCGACTGTGAATGTGCATGCATGGCCATCCCCGACGTTGGGTGGGCCGTTAAGTTTAAACCCGCTTTGAGGTAAGCTATCAAATGTTGAACTTTTACCAAGGTTAGGGCCCATATCAATATCAGTAAAATCCGATGAAGTTGGCGATATAATCTTTACACTCACATCTGAAACGGTTTTGTCGACGGCCTGTACTGAATAATGAGAGAGTGTCTTACACACAGGTCCTGTTGATGCGTTGCTCGCAACCATCAGGACGATTCTATACGAACCATTGGGTAACTGTTTCACCGAGGTTAAAGTGGTCGTGATACAAGGTCCGTTATTTTTACTTTTCTGACAATTGGGAGAAGTTTGTGCAAATAAGCCATCGGTAATGATTAAAAGTACCAGCAATGCCAGACTTTTAGTTTTTATATCGGAGTATATTCTCTTCATAAATGAATCTTTCAAATATTAATTTAAACTGATACTCACATTTCGAAACGAATGTAATAAAAAGTTGCAGATAATATTGATTAATTGAATTTATGCGCAATATTGGCTGAGCTTAAATTTATCGTTACAGCTTTGCCCATATAAAGCAACTGAACGGAGGTTTCATAAGCCGGAACCGAAAGTTTCATGGTATATGACTTGTCCTTAAATAGGTAAACCTTTTGATATACGGTTTGATTTGGTGAAGTAACTTCTACGATGCTGTTGGCACTGCCGGTCAGTGTGAGTTGTATATCTTTAAAGGTTTTCCAGTTGAATACAGTGGCAACTTTGAGTTGTCCTGTACTGGTGGGTTGTGTTGCTGTGGCCGACGGGGTCGGTAATAGCGAGGAATCGGCCTCTTTCTGACAAGACGAAAGAATTAATATCGCTCCAACTATGCTCAAAAAGAATAAATTCTTCATTATTGATATGTTTTATAATATTTTAATTCAGTTTGAAAGAACCAAGTTGATACTAACAGTGAAGACAAAACTGTGCCAATATTATAAATATCTGAATATGAATACTAAATATAGGTGATATTGAAATAATGTCCCGATTCAGGATGACTAGGTCCCAAATCAGGACATTATTTAAGGGGTAAAGGTAATAAAAAATTGCAAAAAAGAAGGGATGGCATCAAAAGTCTGTAACACGCTATTACATCTCTGCGTTCGCCTCATGTCGTTGTTGACGTTACCGTAGGTGTGGTGACGTTAATTTGCCAGGGGAGCCTGCTGTCTGTTTTTTAATAAGCATCCAATTGCTATTCTGCAATCAGTCGTTTATATTAATTACTTATATACGTTGTCACGTCAGGTAAAAGTAGAAACTTGCTGAGTTTCATTTTGTACCGTTTAGAGTATGGTTTTGCCATGTCTAAGGCAATCCCTGAGTCCGTGCCTTTTTTTTAAACCTTCTATTCTTCCGTGGGATTAGCCGGTGTATTCAAAATCAATTGGTAAAAAGACAGATCAAGCCATTTTCCAAACTTATAACCTGCATGTTTGATGGTGCCAGCATGTTTGAATCCCATTTTTTCATGCAGTTTGATGCTGATCTCATTGTCTGCATCTATCCCTCCAACCAGAATATGATAATTGTTGCTAACAGCGCTTTTGATGATTTCGTTTAAAAGCACATTTCCAAATCCATTGCCTCTCATGTCTTTTCGAACATAAATCGAGTGCTCGATGCTGTATTTATAGGCCGGTTGATTTCTGAAAGTGCCATAGGTGCCAAATCCCAAAAGATCACCAAGGGTGTTAAACAATCCAATTACAGGAAAATTGCCTTTTAGTTTTGAATAGTACCACCCCTTCATATATTCCATAGACCGTGGTTTGTAATCATAAACACTGGTGGAATTGATAATGGCATCATTAAACATTTCCTGAATCTCGGGTAATTGTACTTCACCACAAGGTTTTATAAGGTACTCCATTTTAATATATTTAAGTCTGATTTGTTTGCAAAAAAGGAATAGCGAAGATGTGCATCAACATTCCACCGATCACCTCCGCTTAATCGCTAAGTTCCATAAATGCATTGCTCAGGTATTCAACTATATCGGAGGCTATCAGTGATTGATATCCAAGTTCTTCTGCAGCTATGTCACCTGCAGAACCGTGGAGGTATACCCCTGATAACACTGATTCCAGCGGCGTATAGTGTTGTGCCAGTAAACTGAGAATAATTCCGGTCAATGCATCTCCACTTCCTCCGGTAGCCATGCCCGGGTTGCCTGTCGGATTGAAATAGGCGTTTCCCTCTGGTGTGGTGATAGAGGTAAATGCGCCTTTCAATACCACGTAACAATTGTATCTGAAGGAGAATTCCTTTTGCATCTTTAACCTTTCAAACTCATCGGCTGTTTTACCGATAAGGCGTTCGAATTCTTTGGGATGGGGGGTCAGGATGCAGCCAGCCGGCAGAAACGACAACCAGGTGCGGTTATCACCGAGAATATTGAGGGCGTCGGCATCGAAGACGATAGGGACCTTTATTTCCTGGATAAGCAGCTTAAGGGCTGCAGCAGTTTCCGGGCGTTGTCCTATTCCGGGACCAATGCCTATTGCACTATACGGTATCAGGTCTGGAATCCTGGAGAAGACATCCTTTGACTGGTCAAAAGAGATCATGGCTTCGGGAACCGATGCCTGCAAAGGTACGACGGCCTCTTCGGGCAGATGCACAGTCAACAGACCCAGCCCTGATCGAAGTGCTGCTTTTGCTGCAATGATTGCAGCACCTGTTTTCCCTTTGCCTCCGGCGATCAATAAGGCGTGACCATAATTACCTTTGTGACTGAAACGGTTTCTGGGCTTCAGTATCGGAATGATGTCCTGTTTTGTCAGCAAATAATTCTTTGCAGGGGCCTGGGCAATGAAGTCAGGATGTATTTTAATGTCCAACGTTACCCAGTCACCCAAAAAGCGGTCATTCTGCGAGAAGAAAAATGCCAGTTTGGGATTCTGAAAAGTCAGGGTGTAATCGGCTTCAATGATTGAACCCTTACGAGGATTGGTGTAAGTATCTGCAAAAAGTCCGGAGGGGAAATCGATGGCTATCGTGATGGCATTACAGCCGTTGATCCGGTCGATGACGGTTCCGGCCAGTCCTGTTACGGGTTTTGAAAGCCCTGATCCGAATATGGCATCAATGACAATATCATCCTGGTCAATATCCGGAATATCGATTTCATTTTGAATATGATGAACAATACCGGGATCCAGACTCTCCAAACGACTGAGATTTTTTGAACAGTCATTTGAAAAGGCAGAGCCATGGTGGACGATAAAGGCTGCTGCATCAATATGGTAATCCACCATGATCCTGGCCAATGCCAAACCATCGCCTCCATTATTTCCCATTCCACAAAACACTTTAACTTTCTGATCCGTTATTTTATTAGTCAGCCATTCAGCACACCTGGTTGCGGCTCTTTCCATCAGATCAATGGATGAAATGGGTTCGTTAAGAATCGTGTAAGAATCGGCTTCACGGATTTGTTCTACGGAGAGTATCTTTATCGCCATTATTGTTTTTTTATGAACAAAGATACCGACCAAATTAACAATTGTCCTGATTTGAAATAAAAAAAATCAATATTGTTTTTTTTTCTCTTTTTTGTAATTTTAGACTTTTCATAACCATTTCGTATAAAGATGTAAGTCATTGGAAATGAGAGAATGTGTGTCGATATTGCAATTATTCCCTTGTGAAGATACATGACGATGAAACCGGGACTATCGTTTTCGTAAACCTGTAAAGGCAGAGAGGAAATGATCAAATTGCTTTTCAACAAAACAAGTTATTTTCTTCCATTTATTTTTTACATATGCTTACAACTATAAAAAATACCCCCATTCCTTCTGAGATTGTCGATCGTGTCATTCAGGAGATGAGACTTGCCAGTGTCGGCAAGGCTTCAATACGTGAAATCAAACGTTTGGTTGATAATATTGAAATTGCTTCCGGGATTTCTTTTATCCGCATGGAGATGGGCGTTCCAGGATTAAAACCTGCACAGGTCGGAGTAAATGCTGAGATTGAAGCCTTGTTAAAGGGTGTGGCTGCTATCTACCCGGATATTGACGGCATACCGGAACTCAAAAACGAAATAGCCCGTTTTTGCAAGCTGTTTCTGGATATTGACGTCTTACCCGAAACCTGTATTCCCACTGTCGGATCGATGCAGGGAAGTTTTGCAGCATTCATGACCCTGTCCAGGACCAACAAATCGAAAGACACCACCCTTTTTATCGATCCGGGGTTTCCGGTTCATAAGATGCAAAACAAAGTGCTGGGGCTCAAAACCGCTTCTTTTGACGTCTATAATTACCGGGGCGAAAAGCTTAGAGAAAAGTTGGAAAGCTATTTTAAACAAGGCAACATCCACTCAGTACTTTATTCGAATCCAAACAATCCTGCCTGGATTTGTTTTACCGATGATGAACTCAAAACGATTGGTGAATTAGCCAATAAATACGGTGTTGTTGTGATTGAAGATCTGGCCTATTTTGGAATGGACTTCCGTAAGGATTATTCCAAACCGGGAGTGCCTCCGCATCAACCCACGGTGGCAAAATATACCGATAATTATATTTTGATGATCTCCAGTTCCAAGGCTTTCAGTTACGCCGGACAGCGGATTGGAATGATGATTATCTCGGAACATCTCTTTGAAAGCAGGTTTGAAGATCTGCTGGAATATTACAACAGTGATGTCTTTGGGCGTGCCATGGTATTTGGAACGGTGTACTGTTTAAGTTCAGGAACCGCCCATTCGGCACAATATGCCCTTGCCGCCATTTTACATTCGTGCAATGAAGGACAGTTTAATTTCGTTCATGATATTCGTGAATATGGCGAAAAGGCTCACATCATGAAGGAGTCGTTTCTGGCAAACGGTTTTAAGATTGTATACGATAAAGATATCGACCAACCAATAGCAGATGGATTTTATTTTACGATTTCATATCCAGGAATGACGGGCGAAGAATTACTGGAAGAGTTGATCTACTATGGCATCAGTGCTATCTCCCTGTCGATTACCGGCTCAGAACATACCGAGGGATTACGGGCTTGCGTGTCTCTGGTTCCAAGATCGCAGTTCCCCGATCTTGATTTACGACTTCAGCGGTTTTATGCAGATCATCCCCTGGCTTAGCATTTTGTTATTTTTAAAATTGAAGTAATCTATACAAGCCAAAAGAGGCTGTCTCACCTTTTTGAGACAGCCTCTTTTCATGTTAAGAACGAGTTCGGTTTGACTAATAGACCTCTTTCTTGTATGCCTTGAAGGTATTCATGATCAGTGCAACGATGGTCATGGGACCTACTCCACCGGGAACGGGAGAAATCGCTTTACATTTTGGAGCTACCTTTTCAAAATCAACATCACCGGTTAAATGGAATCCTGATTTTTTAAATTCATCAGGTATTCTGTGCATCCCGACATCGATCACCACGGCACCCTCTTTAACCATGTCTTCGGTTACATAATTGGGTTGTCCGACTGCAGCGATGAGAATATCGGCCGTAAGGCAAATCTCTTTGACGTTTTGTGTCTTGGTGTGGCAAATTGTAACGGTACAATTGCCGGGATATGCCTTCCTGGACATGAGCAGGCTCATCGGTGTCCCGACAATATTGCTTCGACCCAACACAACGCAGTGTTTACCCTCGGTCTCAATTTTGTAATATTCAAGTAATTTTAAAATGCCGAACGGGGTGGCGGGTAAGAAAGTAGGAAGTCCTGTTACCATGCGTCCCAGGTTGGCGGGATGAAACCCATCTACATCTTTGGAAGGTGAAATAGCCTCAAGAATCTTGGTCTCATTGATATGTTTCGGAAGTGGCACCTGAACGATAAAGCCGTCGACTTCATCATCGTTATTCAAAAATTCGACAACCTTGAGCAAATCTGCTTCCTTGGTTGATGCAGGCAATTTGTATACAGAGGAGATAAAACCAACTTCGTGGCATGCCTTTTCTTTCCCGGCAACATACGTATGGCTGGCAGGATCGTCGCCTACCAAAACAGCAGCCAAATGAGGTGCCTTTTTACCTTGATCCAGCAAGGATGCTACTTCTACCTTGATCGACTCTTTTATTTCCGCAGCAACTTTTTTCCCGTCAATTATTTCCATATGATTTATATTCGTTGTGTATCTTTTCGAGCAGAAAGACGGTTAGCGTCTTTTCATCATTTTAGCCATACCCTGTTTGCCTTGGGTCGTCATGGTCTTCATGATCTTCCGGGTATCGTCGAATTGCTTGATCAGTCTATTGACCGCCTGGATGTCATTGCCCGAACCCAACGCGATGCGTTTACGACGGCTTCCATTGATGATGTGTGGATTCTCACGCTCGTTTGGTGTCATAGAGTGGATGATAGCTTCGATGCCTTTAAATGCATTGTCATCAATCTCGACATCTTTCAACATCTTTCCCATCCCGGGGATCATTCCCAAAAGGTCTTTCATATTACCCATCTTCTTTATCTGTTGAATCTGGCTGATAAAGTCGTTGAAGTTGAACTGATCTTTTGCTATTTTCTTTTGAAGCTTTTTGGCTTCTTCTTCGTCAAACTGTTCCTGTGCACGTTCAACAAGAGAAACGATATCCCCCATTCCGAGGATACGGTCTGCCATACGTTCGGGATAGAAGATATCCAGCGCATCGAGTTTTTCACCGATACCCACAAACTTGATGGGTTTGTTAACGACGGACTTTATGGTTAAAGCGGCACCACCACGGGTATCACCATCTAATTTTGTCAGAATGACACCATTAAAATTGAGCCGGTCATTAAAGGCTTTGGCCGTATTGACAGCATCCTGCCCCGTCATGGCATCTACAACAAAAAGGATTTCATTGGGTGAAACATTGTCTTTGATTGCCGTGATTTCATCCATCATCTGTTCATCAATGGCCAGACGACCTGCGGTATCGATCAGGACTACATCGTGTCCCTTTTCTTTTGCAAATGCAATTGCTTTTTTGGCAATCTTAACAGGCTCTTTGCTGTCCATTTCCATAAAGACGTCCACACCTATCTGATCGCCGAGCACCTTTAACTGTTCAATTGCCGCAGGACGATATACGTCACAGGCAACCATCATGGGGCGCTTGCCACGTTTGGTCTTTAAATGATTGGCCAGTTTTGCGGTGAACGTGGTCTTACCCGAACCTTGCAGTCCGGCCATCAGTATAACCGTGGGATTTCCTTTCAGACTGATGTCTTCCTTCTGACCACCCATGAGTGCAGTCAGCTCTTCATGAACAATCTTTACCATCAACTGCCCGGGAGAAACGGCAGTAAGCACATTTTCACCTATTGCCTTTTCTTTTACAGTATCGGTAAATTGTTTTGCAACCTTATAACTGACATCTGCATCAAGTAAGGCACGGCGCACCTCTTTCAGTGTTTCGGCAACATTGAGTTCGGTGATTCGGGTTTGACCCTTTAACAGCTTAAAGGAGCGTTCAAGTTTCTCGGATAAATTCTCAAACATAGGTAATGATATTTCTTTAAAAGAGACTGCAAAATTAATAAAAATCCTTGATTCCATGTGAACAATCAAAGGCTAACTAGCATTAATAATTTGTATTACGGAACATGAATTAAACTTTACCTCATTTCAAGAGTCTTATTATGGAAACTAATTGCTTTTTAAGATACTACTACATTAACTTACAAGAATAACTATGAAAATACTACATGTCTCCACACCCTTAGCATGGAGAGGTGGAGAACAACAACTGGCCTATCTTATTGAAGAATTAAATAAAAAAGGTATTGAACAGGTGGTCTTGTGTGCTTCAGGTTCAGCCGTAGAAGAATATTGCACTGAAAAGAAAATACCCCACCATACTTTTAGAAGGAAATATCAACATTTTATCCTGGCAAAGATTGTTCATGATATATGTAAAAGAGACAACATCAGCCTTATTCATACCCATGACGCCCACGGCCATACGGCTGCTTTTATTTCCGCTCTGTTTTTTGGCAATTCTACTCCGCTTATAACAAGCCGGAGAACTATTTTCCCGATAGGTACAAACTGGCTTTCAAAGCTTAAATACAATCATTCATCCGTATCGCGTATTGTTTGTGTCTCTGAAAAAATCAGAGAGCTGGCATCACAAACTATCATCGATAAAAGCAAAATCGTTACGGTCCATTCGGGAATCGATTTATCCCGTTTCAGAAACAATGATGAAGGATCAATCCACCTCACTGATTTTGGAAAAGATCTTTCGCATCCTTTTATCGGAATTACCGCTGCCATTACCGAAGAAAAAGATCTCTTTACTTTTGTGAATACAGCAGAAGAATATTACAAAAGCCGTAGGGCCGGAACCTTTTTCATCATCGGCGACGGGCCTTGCCGGCCTCGATTGGAAAAATACATTGAGGAAAAAAAACTAGAAGATAAGGTGATCCTTACCGGATTCCAGAAAAATGTCACAGGGATCATTAAACAATTCGACTGCTTTTTATTTACCTCATTATTCGAAGGATTCGGGACCTCAATCCTTGATGCCATGGCTTGTAAGATCCCTGTTGTTGCAACCCGAACCGGAGGCATTCCCGAAATCATTATCGACGGTTACAATGGTTTATTGGCTCCGGTCAAAAATTCCGATGCCCTTGCAAAATGTGTGATTGAGATTACGACTAATCCATTTTTCAAGAAAAAGTTGGTACATCGGTCGAGTGTCTATGTCAACAATTTCACCAAGCAAAAGATGGCTCTTCAGACCCTCGATATCTATCGTCAGGTGATTTTCGAGAAGTCATCTGCCCATGTTCCCGTTTTGCGTCCCTCACTTTCCGCTTAACAAGGATTGCAGAAAGTTTTTGGATGAAGGCCGCTATTCAACAGTTTACTTTGACTGACTTTCAATGCGGGTTTGAATCTGTTTTCTGCTGTTTCCAGCTGATCATTGTCTGCATAACGATCACATTTGAACAAAGATGCGTTTTTTTTGTTATCAAATAAAAGATTTATATGGAGAGACGCATTATACATTCCATTCGCAGAGATTATCTCGTGGGGCAGTTGCTGGAGAAGAACGTTAACCCAAATCCGATTAATCAATTTTCTCTTTGGCTCAATCAGGCAATTGAGAAGGGGGTTCTTGAACCTACTGCCATGACGCTTGCTACGGTTGATCAATCCGGTTTGCCATCTGCACGCATGGTATTATTAAAATTCGTTTCCGATAAGGGCTTTATCTTTTTTACAAATTATGAAAGTCAAAAAGGGAATAATATCGCCGATAATCAAAACGTAGCGTTATTGTTTTTTTGGAGTGTGCTTGAAAGGCAGATTCGGATTGTGGGACAAGCCGTAAAGCTTGAGGCAGATGAGTCGGATAAATATTTTTTGAGCCGGCCGCTTGAAAGCCGGATTGCAACCTATGCTTCTCCTCAAAGTAAGGTTATTCCAAATCGGGAATATATTGTTGACCGTTTTTTAAATTTTAAGAAAAGATTTCATTCCGGTCAGGTAAATCGTCCCGAGAATTGGGGCGGATAT
>JAUZOX010000470.1 GCA_030706265.1 Bacteroidota bacterium
CCCGAAAGCATAATGATCGACACCGTTAATAACATTAGCAGTGTCTGTCTTGACAACCTTTTGACTGTACTCATGTTGAGAATGTTTAAAATATAGTGAATGATAATGTTATTGATCAGATAAAGATAATCGATTTGTATGATCAAACATATTGTTTATTCAAAAAAATAATACAAATAAAATAAATATCAATACGTAATATTTTTTACGCCATCTAACGGCTGTCAATTTTTTATTTAATTTTGAAACTTTTACCATCCAAGATGCATCGCTTCAGCAAACGAAGATACTAATCCTGTGTTTGACATTTTGATTCTTCAACTTACTGAACTGACTTTTTGGGGAGAAACTATTATTTTTTTATATAAATCCGGATTATTATGAAAAAGGGACTTACAATTATTATAATATTGATCATTTTCCTGAGTGCAGTTGTTCAAGCTCAGAAGTTAAAGCTCAGCGACAATGGATCATCCGTAACACTTTCGAATCCCAAAATTTCATTTTCGTTTATAAAAAACAACGCGGCATTGGTCTCGATCATCAAAGACGGAAAAGAATTGCTGACCGGACTTTCGTCCAACTCAAAAAAAGGAAATCAGACAGCATACCTCATGGGACCCGGATTTTCGATGAGCCCCTCTGAATATAAGCTGGTACGCAATACTCCCGATATCATAGAAATTCAATTTCTGCACGAAGCAGCAAACGGCTATTTTTTCGAATTGCATTATGCCCTGATGAAAGACGAAAGCGGCATTTACTGCTTTCTGGAACAGTATCATCATGCCGGTTCTCCGGACGGCGGTTTCGGACAAATCCGATGGGGTCTCCGTTCATCAGAAGACCTGTTCGACTATCATCTTGTTCGCGACAACATCCAGGGACCTATGCCCAGGATGGCCGACTTTGTCCGCGAGATACAGGACTGGACTTACATGCTTCCCGACAGTACCATATACAGCAAATACGACTACTCGGATTACGTCGACGGAAAGAATGTACACGGCATGGCAGGACAGAAATCCGGTTTGGGGATCTTCGTGATCCAGCCAAGCCACGAGTATGTCAATGGGGGCCCAACCAAACAACAAAACACGGTTCACGCCACCCCGTTTATGATCATGATGTTTAATTGCGATCATTTTCTGCTGGCCGAACGTAAGACAGACGGTCCGGTAAAAGGAGAATGGAAAAAGCTGGGGGGACCCTTTTTCCTGTATGTGAACAGTGGCAAAGATATCAATGAAATCTGGACCGATGCCAAAAAGAAAACCGAAATTGAGTGCAGCCGCTGGCCTTACAGTTGGATGAACCATCCCGATTACCCGCTTCAGCGGGGAACCCTCAAAGGTAAGCTCGTTATCAATAATCAATCAACTGCCGGTGCCCATCTGATCCTTGCAAAACCAGGCATTGACTGGCAGGCACAAGCACTCGGATACATTTTCTCTGGCAGGGCCAATGCAGACGGATCCTTCTCGATTCCCAATATCCGGCCCGGTTCCTATACGCTGTATGCCTATACTGACAACGTAACCGAAGAATATGTAATGAACGACATCCTAATTCAGCCATCCAAGACTACGAACCTCAACACCCTCACCTGGAAGCCCGTCGATAATGGCGAAAAGATCTTCCAGATTGGTACTGCCGACCGTACGACCAAAGGATTTAAGCTGAGTGATCATAAACGTGCTTACGATGTCTTCAAACAAGTCCCCCAAAACCTGACCTTCATAGTGGGGAAAAGCGCTGAAGCCAATGATTGGTATTATGCCCAAACCAAAAATGGAACCTGGAAAATCATCTTTGATGCCAATAAGACCTATTCGGACAGTTGTACTCTTACCCTTTGCCTGGCCGGTGCTGCCCGTAACCCGAATCTAAAGATCCGGATTAACAATCAACCGGTCAGCACGCAAAACTTTGGAAACGATCATTCCATTTACCGCTCTGCCATCTTAAGCGGGTTCTATCAACAAAGGAATCTTAAATTTCCCGCCTCGTTGCTAAAAAAGGGCGAGAATGAACTGACCCTTGAAATGGCGCTTAAAAACAATATTATTGGCGGCATCATGTACGACGCCATTAAGCTGGAAGGTAAACCCACAAAATAACTGTGCAGTCTTTAGGTTTCCTTCTGTGTCAACACTTCTCCACCAATATTTATAAAACATCGGAAAGAGACCAATGATAAAAAAGTCTAAATTGAGGACCGTTAATACAACGATTAACAGTTCTCAATGTTACCTCTAGGGATAGAAACCTCATATTGCACAGCCTGCATATGACGCTTGGCCCCTCCGGTATTCATCTTTGGGGGCACACCGAATTTTCTTTTAAAAAAAATGATTTTGTATAGTCCTGATTTACGTTCAGTTATTTTTCAGTAACTTTACTTTATAAACCTTTTATTGTTAATCGTACCAAAAGATTCTTAAAAAAATTTTAAAAAAATCGCCCTTGTTAACCGGCATATTATCAGAAGAATATCACCTTTTTATTCTCCTTTAATTCAGGTTAATCGGGTAATATCCCGGTAGTTTCAGGGTGTTTTCTCCCCGGTATCTCCGATCAGCATGTACCCAACAGATACCAAACTGCAACGGAGTACCGGGGAAGAAAACACCCTGAATTTATCAGGAATTTAAGGAGATGACTACCCTTAAAGAAGAATAAAAGATGGGATATGGGAACCTTATCCAAAACGCTTCATTAAAACCGAGGTGTACAGAAGGCTTTATCAAAAAAACACGAAAACAGGAGAAGCGTTTATATAACGATCATCGGTTTGCAATGTTACCGTTTTTTGACAGATACATCAGATTGCACAACTTGTATATAATTCTTGCCCCCACATTGGCATCCCATTCATCATTACCGGGTGCAACTTCGGACACATCAAATCCAATGATCCGTCTGCCCGATTCGACCAGCTTACTCAATAAGTAAACCGCCTTCTGAAAACTTAAACCGCCCGGAACTGGTGTTCCGGTATTGGGACAATGCTCGGGACTGAGGCCGTCAATATCAAAGCTGACATAAACCCATTCAGGCAATTTACTGATGATTTCAATGCATTGTTTGCCCCATGACTTTCCTTCAAATTCTGCGGCAGCCAAAAGATAATCGTCAAACTGAACAATTTGATCATTTGATGCCACCAGGTTTATTTC
>JAUZOX010000471.1 GCA_030706265.1 Bacteroidota bacterium
AACATCCGGCGAATATAAAAAGAATTCGAATCGGTCATAACGCAACAGCCCTTGATTCTACAAGGAAAGTTCTTAATTTTGCAAAAGATTACCATATAAATAAATGTCCCAAATGACTAAATTCAGCTTACCGGATCACCCTCATAGAAGATTTAATGCCCTAACAGGAGATTGGGTTTTGGTTTCTCCGCATCGCGCAAAACGCCCCTGGCAGGGACAGGTCGAAAAGGCTCAGAACGACTCTCGTCCTGCCTATGATCCCAAATGTTATCTCTGTCCCGGCAACGAAAGGTCAAATGGGGATACGAACCCCGATTACCCGGGCACCTACACTTTTGTCAACGACTTCAGCGCACTCATGCAGTCAACTCCCGATGGCGGTTTCACGGATGGGGAGCTTTTTGTGGCCGAAAGCGAACGTGGCATCTGCAAGGTAATCTGTTTCTCTCCTCGTCATGACCTGACAATTCCTGAAATGGAAGTCGAACAAATAAAAGGGGTCATCGACGTTTGGCAGGAAGAGTACCGCACCATTGGGCAGGTTGACTTCATCAACTATGTTCAGATTTTTGAAAACAAAGGTGCCATCAACGGTTGCAGCAACCCGCACCCCCATGGACAGATATGGGCTTCAAAATCAATTCCCGTAGAGCCTGCAAAAGAAGATAAGCGCCAAAAAGAATATTTCGAACGGCATGCCACCACCCTGCTTTCAGATTATCTTGAAAAGGAAATCGCTTCGGGTGTGCGCATTCTAAGCCAAAACGAACATTTTGTGGCCTTGATTCCATTTTGGGCGACCTGGCCTTTTGAAGCAATGATCATCAGCCGTAAACCGGCTCAGAACATCCTGGCCTTTGACGATTCGGAACGTAGGGCTCTTGCTGCCATGTATAAGAACCTGACGGTGATGTATGATAATCTTTTTGAAGTCTCTTTTCCTTATTCTGCAGGCATTCATCAATCCCCAACCAATGGAAAAGACTATCCATGGTGGCACTTCCACATGCATTTCTATCCACCGCTGCTCCGCTCGGCTACAATACGTAAGTTCATGGTTGGTTATGAGCAACTTGCAACACCTCAACGTGATGTAACACCCGAAACCAGTGCCGCACTCCTGCGGTCGCTGCCAACGGCACATTACAAGAAATCGGTTTAAAAAAACGATAAAATTCTTTGTGTATCTATGCATCCTTTCGTGTTGATTTACAAACGAACTTGATTTTATAATCAGGAAAAATCACTCAGTATCTAAAAGTTATCTTTATATTTCCTTTGCATATCAAAAGATGTCGTCCCGGACTTTCGAGGCGGCATCTTTTATATAATCCGGTTGCCTACCATTCCGTTACTTTATCCTTGCCTCATCCTAAAGATGGTTTACCGATTTACCCTTAATTCCCATAAATCGGGTCTTTTATTTCCCCATAAAGATAGTCATCTCCAAAAATTCAGGGTTATACCAGGGTGTATTCTCCCCCGGTTATCCCCAGCAGATTGGTATCTGTATAGTACTTGTGGATGGGATGTGCTGGGGAGAAAACACCCTGAAATTACCTGAATAATACCAGATTAACCAGAATTATATGAGAATAAAAGGGTAATAGGCTTCTGATGATATGCCGGATTTACAGGAGTAATTTTTTTAAAGAATCCATTGATACTTTTAATAACAAAAGGATTTATAGCAAATATTTAAATGAATTTTTAGAATTCCCCAGCATTACATTTATCGCTAGTACCTGAAGAATATGCCCGGGGAATAAAATAATCCTTTCATTTTCAAATTATATTTTATCGAATAATAAAGCTGATGATAAGCTTACATAAAATACCATTATATACCATATACAACTTATGTCAATTATTTCTCTTCATTATTGATCTGTCTTGTTCCTTAAAGTTTTATTAAAGGACAATAAAAACCGGATCTATAATCAAAAAAAACCGTACCTTTGACTCATTAAACAAAATGGTCAAATTAACTGTTGACCGGATTTCGTTTAAAGCCAAATTAAATTAACATACATCATGGTTGCAATTACCCATAGCGGAGAAAACATTTTCCGGCTGAATCAAATATTGGCAGTTGCTCAAAAGCACTTTGGAATGTATGGCCTCGAAAAATCGACCATGCGCGAGATAGCTGCTGAGTTGAATATGTCAAAAGGTGCACTCTATTATTATTTTTCTGATAAAGAACAACTTTACAAAGCCGTTGTTGAAAAAGAACAGGATGAATTTATCCGGTTGATTGAAGAAAAATTATCGGTTATGAACAATCCTAAAGAAATGCTCATGGAATATCTCGATATCAGAATGAAGCATTTTAGAACGATGTTAAACCTAAGCCGTTTCAGGATGGAAGAATTTTGCAACCTGAAACCGATCATGGGCGATACATGGATGCAGTTTCTGGACAAAGAAATAGAGCTGGTCGAACGAATCATTACCATGGGAATAAAGCTGAACATCTTTTTCATTGAACATCCCCACGAAGTTTCCCAACTGTTTTTGGATCTGTTAAAAGGATTGCGCAAAAATGAACTACACAATAAGCTACTGTATTATCTGGACAAAAAGGAATACGATATCCTGGTCGATAAGACAGTTAGATTTACTAAAATCTTTATAAGAGGCTTGGAATACAAAGAAAATTAATACGTTCAATTTGAATATTACAACAGAAAATATCCCTTATACATATTAATATCTCAAGAGAAAAAAGATCATGGAGAACAAAGTTGAAATAAAAGAAGGCAAAAGGAAACGTATTGTAGGATATATTCCATTGGCAGTGATCGTTCTGGCAGTGCTGGCTGGTAGTCTTTACTGGTATCATGAGTACATGCGGTATGTCAAGACTGATGATGCCCATATCGACTCCGATAATGTGGCAATCAGCTCGAAAATATTAGGACGTATCATGCATCTGTATGTCGATGAGGGAGATTCTGTGAAAAAAGGGATGCTCCTGGCGGAACTGGACAGTGCCGATTTAGTTGCCCAATTGCATCAGGCCGTTGCATTAAAGAACCAGAATACAGCTTCACTAACCCAGTTTGAAGCCAAGTATCGTTTTGATCTGGAAAGCATGAGGGTTCCCGAGGTGGGGCTTGATAAGGCCAGGGAAGATTATGACCGTGCAAAGAATCAGTATGCCGGCCAGGTCACGA
>JAUZOX010000472.1 GCA_030706265.1 Bacteroidota bacterium
CCGGTTTCAAATGCCTGCCGACACCGAAGTCAGGGTCAATGATCTGATTCGGGGAGAAGTTGTGGTTTCATCTAACACGTTGGATGATAAGGTGCTCTATAAATCGGATGGTTTACCGACTTATCATCTGGCCAATATTGTAGACGACCACCTCATGGAAATATCTCATGTAATACGCGGTGAGGAATGGCTTCCCTCCGCCCCTCTTCATGTAATGCTTTACAAGGCGCTGGGATGGGAAGAAACGATGCCCCAATTTGCCCATTTGCCTTTGCTTTTGAAACCCGATGGAAAAGGAAAGCTAAGCAAGCGCGACGGTGATCGGCTGGGATTCCCGGTATTTCCCCTGAACTGGACTGATCCCAAGACCGGCGAAGTATCATCGGGGTATCGTGAGGCAGGCTATTTTCCCGAAGCATTGGTCAACATCCTCGCTTTTTTGGGCTGGAATCCGGGAACCGAAAAGGAACTGTACACCATTGAGGACCTGATTCAAGACTTCTCGATCGAACATATCAGCAAGAGTGGCGCAAAATTTGATTTGGAAAAGGCAAGATGGTTTAACCATCAGTATTTGATTCGTAAATCGGATGAGGAACTGGCAGAGGCGTTCAATAAAACTTTGATCGAAAAAGGAATTAACGTTGATTTTGCATATGTCACCAAAGTGTGCAATGTGTTGAAAGAGCGGGTCCACTTCGTTTCTGAATTCTGGGCACAGGGCCAATTTTTCTTTGTTTCACCCCAAAGTTATGATGAGAGTGTAGTTAAAAAGAAATGGAAACCGGAAACCCCTGCCCTACTCGGGAAACTGGTCGGGTTTCTTGAAACGCAGACCTCATTTGAAGAACAGGATCTTGAAACAGCAGTAAAGGCGTGGATGGAAGAAAATCAAATTGGCATGGGACAGATCATGAACGTATGGCGGTTGGTTACGGTAGGTTCAAATGCCGGACCTGCCATGTTTCAGATTGCTTCTATTCTGGGTAAAGAGGAAACGATTTTAAGGATCAGAGATGGTCTTACGGTGCTTGGGGAGTAAAACCCCTGAACTTTTTCATTGAGCATACTTGATATACCCCTGAGGATTTATTCCCGCAAGGGTATATGCGTTTTTTATGGTCTTGTGGGAAAACCATCCGTCAGTGACTTGGTGTATCTCTGAGGCGCGTTAAAATGATTAATCGGGGGCATACTACGTTGGGAATAAAGGTAAGGTGGGGATCGCTTAAAAACAGATTTCCCATCAGCTTAAGTCAGCGGTAAAAAGAAGCCTCTTTCCTGTGCCTGCTCAAACAGGCCGCCGGTTTCGACAAGCGAGGATATTCCAATACATACAACCTGAAGATTAGCTTATGACTGACCCGGGCTGTGCTGTAACCTGATCATTGAAAACCTGATTGGCGTTTCAATTCACAGAAATAATTCTTTCAAGACAATATTTGACCTTATGCATAATTATGGAAATAAGGGATTCCGGATATCAAAAGCAGAAAAAAGGCCATTATTATGAAGATTAAACTTTCGTTTCATTGCAAAGGATTAAAAAGAAACCTGAAAGCTGGCTTTTAAAACTTTCTTTTGTATGGGTTTGCTTTACATGTCTAAATCGTTTAAAAATATTTGATTACAGTTAAACCAAACCCGAGTCATTTATTTCATTTCCGGATAGATGTCCTGTTTGTTATATTAATGTTTTTAAAGTTTAGCTTAGATTGCGGCATTTCAAATTTATAAAGCTTTTTACGCAATCTTATGCAATGCAACCTAAAATAATTATTTTTGGCAGAATTTTTTTTCAATCATTACTCATTACTAACTATTTACTATTCAACTAACTTTCAATGAAGAAAATTTCTCTGCTGACTTTTGGTTTAGCCGCTTCTATGGCCGCCGTGGCCCAGCAAAAGCCAAACATTGTTTACATTTTGACCGATGATTTAGGGTACGGTGATTTGAAATGTTTGAACAAGGATTCTCAGATTCCGACAACCAATATGGACCGGCTGAGCAAGGAAGGTGTCATTTTTACCAACGTCCACTCCAATTCAGCAGTGTGCACTCCTACTCGATATGGTATTTTGACCGGAAGATATTGTTTCCGCTCAACACTCAAGAAAGGAGTATTAAGCGGATATTCCGAACCCATCATTGAAAAAACGCGTACAACTGCAGCCCGGATTCTGCAAAAGGCAGGTTATCAGACTGCCATTATCGGAAAATGGCATCTGGGCTTGGAATGGGGTAAACTCAAAAACGCAAAACCGGTTGTGGATTCAACCAATAAACCCGTACCGGGCTGGGATGTGGACTATACCGCCCCATTGACCGATACGCCTAATGATCATGGTTTCGATTACAGTTACATCATTCCTGCTTCATTGGATATGAACCCCTATGTGTATATTGAAAACAGGAAGGTGGAAAATCCGAATATGAGAAATATGGCCGGATCGAATTCGCCAAGAGGAGTATTCTGGAGAAAGGGTCTGGCTTCGACCGATTTTGACAATACCCAAACCCTGGATCATTTTTCGGATAAGACGGTTGACTACATCAAAACCTATAAATCAGGCAAACCCTTTTTCCTGTATGTCACCCTCCCCTCCCCTCATACCCCCTGGTTGCCGGGTGCAAAGTTTAAAGGCATGTCGGGTGCCGGTACCTATGGCGATTATGTCTGTCATGTCGATGATGTCGTAGGACGGATTGTGGATGCGCTCGACAAAAAGGGATTAAAAGAAAATACCATCGTGATTTTAACCAGTGATAATGGTGCCGACTGGAAGGCAAGCGATAAGGTCGCTTTCCCGAAACACAATGCCAATTATATTTTTAAGGGCGAAAAGTCAGATATCTGGGATGGTGGACATCATATCCCCTTCATCGTACGCTGGCCGAATGTTGCCAAAAAGGGATCTGTAAATGAGGATTTGATTTGTTTGACCGATTTTGTTGCAACCTGTGCAGAGCTGACCGGGCAGAAACTTCAAGCAGGCGAAGGCGAAGATAGTTTCAGCATGTTGTCGGCAATGAAGGGAACTTCCACACCATCAACAAGCCGGACTGAATTGGTTCATCACTCGATTGACGGAATGTTTGCGTTGCGGTCCAAGCAATGGAAGTTTGTAGATGGCAAAGGCAGTGGCGGATGGAGTAAGGATCCCAATACCGAAAA
>JAUZOX010000473.1 GCA_030706265.1 Bacteroidota bacterium
CAGGTAGCGCCATAATCCTGCATTGGTCGATATGATCAGCGCATAATTTTTACCGGTTTCAACCTGGTCCAACAAAAGCGTTTTCGGATGCGGGTTGCCCAATTCTTCCAGAGGCATGAACTCATAGAAAATACCATAATCGAGCATCAACAACATATCGTCTTCAACCAGCCGGTCCTGGATTCCAAAGAATCCTTCCGAAGCATTGTATGTTTGCAGATAGTTGAGGTTGGAAGGAGTGATTTTCCTGAAGTTTTCGCGGTAAGGGGTGAAATTGACTCCGCCATGGATATACAATTCAAAATTGGGCCATACCTCTATGATGTTGCTTTTACCGGTGATTTCCAGGATACGCTTCATCAGCAATAGCGTCCACGAAGGTACACCGGCAATATTGGTTACATTTTCATTGATGGTCTGCCTTGCCATCTTTTCTATTTTGTTTTCCCATTCGTCCATCAGGGCGATCGACTTGTCGGGGGTGCGGATCAGCTCTACCAGGTAGGGAAGATTTTTGACCAGTATGGCCGAGACATCCCCATGGAAGGTGCCGGCATCCAGATCGTCGACGGTGAAGTGACCGGTCATTCCAATGGATTTTCCTTCAAAGAGACGCGTTTCCGGATTGTTGTTGCAATAAAGTGCCAGCATATCCTTTCCGCCTTTAAAATGGCACTCATCCAGTGCTTCCTGGCTGACGGGAATAAACTTGCTTTTGCTGCTGGTAGTCCCCGATGATTTTGCAAACCAATGGATTTCTGAGGGCCAGAGAATGTTTTGTTCTCCTTTGCGGAGACGGTCGATGTAGGGTTGCATATCTTCATATGAACTAACAGGGATGCGCTCTTTAAAAGATTCGACGGTTTTGATATTCTTGTAATCATACTTCCGTCCCCATTCAGTATCTTTGGCAGAACTTACCAGCTTGGTAAACCATTCCGACTGAACTTCTTCGGGGTATTTCATGAATAGTTCAATCTGATGGATTCTTTTCTTTAAAAGCCAGGAGATGACTGAATTAAATAATGGCATTGCAAAGGACATAGTCGCTAAATTTTGATACAAAGTTAATTCTTTATCATCAGATTGAGCCGGTGTTGTTACACTTTCTGGGTATTGAATTTTATGATGGTTATATTTGCCGGATAAATTTTGAGTATGATCACATTTCCTAACTGCAAGATCAACATAGGGTTGAATATTGTCGGCAAGAGGGCGGATGGCTATCACGACATAGAAACTGTTTTTTTTCCGCTTTCGCTCTCCGATGCACTGGAAATTCTGCCTGCCGAAGAAGGCCAGACAGAAGACCGGTTTGTGGAAGAGGGAACGAAACTGCAGGACGATGCCGAGCAGAATCTATGTATGAAAGCCTTACGGTTGATGCAAAAGCAGGTTCGCCTCACTCCGGTGAAGATAGTGTTGTTGAAAAAAATTCCTGTTGGTGCGGGTCTAGGTGGAGGTTCGGCCGATGCCACTTTTACCTTGAAGATGCTCAATTCAATGCACAATGCAGGTTTTACTGACCGGCAACTGACTGATATGGTGGCGACTTTGGGAAGTGATTGTTCCTTTTTTATGATCAACAAACCGGTTTTTGCCTGTGGCAAGGGTGACCAAATGTCACCTGTTTCAATGGATCTTAAGGGCCTTACGATTGTGGTTGTCAAACCTCCCATTTTTGTGAGTACGGCAGAGGCCTATTCCGGAACTACTCCTGCCAGGCCTGAAAAATCATTGAAAGAGCTGGTTCAGCTTCCTTTCTCCCAATGGCGTGACGTCATCTGCAATGATTTTGAGAAGACGATTTTTGCGCTTCATCCCGGAATAGCCGCTATCAAGAGCCGGCTATATGAGATGGGGGCATTATATGCTTCGATGAGTGGAAGCGGTTCTTCCGTCTTTGGCCTCTTCGATAAAACCGTCAACGCTTCGAGCCTCTTCCCGGATTGCTTCTATCATGAAGAAACAAGCCTGTTTTGAAAACACTTACGCCGATGATCATCTGGCATGCGAGTTCTATACAACCTGGTTAATCAAATCATTTACGTATAAAATCCCCTATGATTTTTTTAGTCCGGGTTACCGCTGCACCCCGCACGTCATTGCGGGCTTGACCCGCAATCTCCTGTTCCCGCAATCCATATAAAAGTCCATAATCGCATATTTAGTCCAAGTTACGGTTAACGCCTAAACTTGAACCAAATATGCTTACGCCTAAACTTGGGCCAGGAATGGTGAGAGTTCCATACGACCTGGTTAATCAAATTATTTACGCATAAAAAGTAGGATAAAGGTAACTTATAGCGTTCGGTGTTATCCGGGCTGTCTCAAAAGCCGGGGACAACCTCCATGAAGGTGCGGAAGGGGATCAGAATGTTTTGTGCCGTATCGTGTGGCAACGAACCGGTATCAGGATTCGAACACTTGTGGGTGCCTTGAAAAATTTCAGCGATACAAGTTAAGGTCTCCTGAAGTGTTTCGCACTCTTAAAGCAGCCTCCCTAAGTTTAGTGCTATTTTGGCGCTTTCCAGAGCAGTATTAATGCCACAATTCCGAATATAATGTTGGGGGTCCAAACTCCCAATGCCGGAGGAACTTCACCAAAACGGGCGAAGACGGTTGTCACCTGCAAAAAGAGGATATAGGTAAATGTGATGGCAATCCCGAATCCCAGATGTAATCCGGTCCCGCCTCTTACTTTCCGGCTTGAGAGCGCCATTCCGATGAGGGTGAGTATGATTCCTGCAAATGGAAATGCAAAACGCTGATGCATCTCAACCTCGTACATGTTGACCAACGAAGACCCCTTGAGCTTTTCTTTCCGGATGAAGTTCCGTAATTCAAAGAAATTCATGTACATCACATTGTCGGTGTCGATATTGAATTCTTCGGGGCGTACATTCAGAATGATATTCCGGTTTAATCCTTTTTGAATCACCTCATTTCCGTTCGGAAGCAGCTTTCGTTCATAAAAGTTGCTGACGGCCCATTTCCTTTTGATGGTATCCCACCTGAGTGCGTCGGATTCGAGTTTATACACCAGCCCCTTACTTTTTTCGGTTTTCTCCATGGTGAACTTGTACCCTTCGTTGCTTTGACTGTTAAACGATTCTACATAGATAAAGGTGCCGGGCTCCAGTTGCATGTGGATATTGGTGAAATTTTTCG
>JAUZOX010000474.1 GCA_030706265.1 Bacteroidota bacterium
GTATATTTGTTTGGACTTGAAAGGACCAGGCTATGATTTATTTGCCTTAACTTTATAATTCAAACACAGCATCCGGGATATTATACGAAAGAAATACATCATGATGATAAAGAAGCTATTAGCAATAGCGATTTTAATGCCGTTAAGTTGCATGGCGCAATCCGGTGGAGATTATGCCATCAAAGGAGTCCCCTTTAACCATGTTTCGATCAGCGATCAGTTTTGGTTGCCTAAAATAGAAACGAACAGGACAGTTACGATCCCTTCGTCATTTAAGAAATGCGAAGAAACAGGCCGGATGGAAAACTTTGTCCGGGCTGCCAGTAAGACCGGAAAGCTGGCCTCTAATTATCCTTTTGACGATACTGATTTATATAAAATCATAGAAGGGGCTTCGTTTTCGATGTCGGTTCACCCCGACAAGGCACTCGACCGATATGTGGACAGCCTGATTAATTTGATTGCAAAGGCTCAGGAGCCGGACGGCTATTTATATACAGCCCGCACAATCGATCCGTTGCATCCGCATCCGTGGTCGGGAAAAGAAAGATGGGTCAATGAGTCTGAAATGAGCCATGAGCTTTACAATTCGGGACATCTGTTTGAAGCCGCCTCGGCACATTATCTGGCAACAGGAAAACGTAACTTGTTAGACATAGCCCTTAGAAATGCAGATTTGTTGGTGACTGTTTTTGGGCCCGGAAAAAGAAACGATGCTCCAGGGCACGAAATAGTGGAGATGGGATTGGTTCGTCTTTACCGGATCACCAAGGCACAGAAATACCTGGACCTTGCCAAATTCTTTATCGATTGCAGGGGTAAGAAACCGGATCCCGGTCGAAGCTATTTTCAGGATCAGGCCCCCCTCGTGCAACAGGATGAAGCAGTAGGACATGCTGTCAGGGCGGGTTATTTATATTCCGGGGTTGCCGACGTGGCTGCTCTGACAGGCAATAAGGATTATCTCAATGCCATTGACAAGATCTGGAGCAACATGGTCAGCAAAAAGTTCTATATCACCGGTGGCGTGGGAGCCTTACGGGACGGGGAAAGTTACGGTGCAAACTATGAACTGCCCAATCTAACGGCTTACAACGAAACCTGTGCGGCCATCGCAAATGTATTTTGGAATTACCGCATGTTTTTGCTCCATGGCGATGCCAAATACATTGATGTTATGGAGAGGAGCTTGTATAATAATGTGATCGCAGGTGTTTCGATGGATGGAAAGACTTTTTTCTATCCCAATCCACTGGAATCTGACGGGAAATCCAAATTTAACATGGGCGCCGCTGTTCGCCAGCCATGGTTTAATTGTTCCTGCTGCCCTACAAATCTCTGCCGCTTTTTACCCTCTGTACCCGGATATATCTATGCGCAAAAGCAAAACAACATTTTTGTGAATCTCTTTGTAGCAAGTACGGCAGATGTCAAACTAAATGCCATGAACTCCGTTCAATTAAAACAGCAAACCAACTATCCGTGGAATGGCGATGTACGGATTGCAGTCAATCCTTCGGTTAACGCCAGGTTTGCAATCAATATCCGTATTCCCGGTTGGGTTCGGAACCAGCCTGTTCCAAGCGACTTATACACCTACCTCAATCCAAGAAGTGAATCTGTCGTCGTCAAGGTAAACGGAATAAAGGCACAATATAAATCCGAAAATGGTTATGCTATGATCGACAGGGTATGGAAAAAAGGAGATGTGATTGAATATGACCTGCCATTTAACGTTCACAGGGTCGTGGCCAATTCCAATGTTGCTGCAGACAAGGGAAAAGTGGCGCTGGAACTGGGTCCGATTGTATACTGCCTCGAAGGAGTCGACAATAAAGATTTCATTGGCAACATAACCCTGCCGGATGAAGCCATATTAACATCGAGTTTCGACAAGAACACCCTGAATGCCGTTAATCTCATATCGGGGGAAGGCATTGTGTCTATTCCTTCAAAAGAGGGAATACCCGATCCTCCAAAGAAACTCAGCTTCCGGGCAATTCCATATTACACCTGGTGCAACAGGGGTGCGAGCCCAATGCAGGTGTGGATTCCGCGGAAATAGCGCTATTGGAAGATGTTAACGTAACCCGGTGATCTAGTCCAATTCGCTTTTCAATTTTTAATAATAAATTTACTTTTTTAAAAGGGCTGCATTTATGATTTGAATTCAGCTCTTTTATCAGTTCATTTGACTTTCTTAAATCATTTTTAATTCAATTTCCGTGCGAAGAATTGGTGCTTTATTGATCGTTTTTTTCAGCTGGGTAACTCCTGCATTGAGTCAAAATGTGTTGACCGTAAACGGGCTTAAGTGTGAAAACAAGGTAAACCCAACCGGAATCGAAAACAAACATCCAAGGTTAAGCTGGATCCTGAAATCCAAAGAAAGAGATCAGATCCAGTCGGCCTATCGTATCATTGTTTCGGACAACAGTGAATCTTTAAAACTCAATATCGGGAATATCTGGGACTCAGGAAAAACCATTTCTGAGAATTCCATCCAGGTCGATTACAGGGGGATGCCTTTGCAGGCCGGTAGGAAATATTTCTGGAAAGTCAAAGTCTGGAACCGTGATGATGTTGCCTCGGATTGGAGCAACGATGCTACCTTTTGTACCGGTTTGTATACCCCTTCCGATTGGAGCAATGCACACTGGATTGGCTATGAACGTCTAAGAGATTCCATGTTACTGGTCCCGGGAATCCATGGTTCCGGTAATAATGCAGGGAAACTGGCTCTCCAAAGACCGGTTGTACCCATGTTCAGAAAAGATTTCCTGGTAAACAGGAAAGTAGCAAACGCCCAACTGTTTATTTCGGGACTTGGACAATATGAAGCTTATCTGAATGGCCGCAGAATAGACAATCGTTTTCTGGCGCCGGGATGGACGGACTATGATAAAACAGTGCTGTACAATGCTTATGATGTAACCGATCAAATCATATCCGGGAAAAATTCGATTGGTGTTATCGTGGGAAATGGATTCCACAATATCAACCGTGAGCGCTATCGCAAACTGGTCATTACTTTTGGTATGCCCCGGATGATTTCTAAATTAAAGATTGTTTATACCGACGGAACGGAGGAATCGATGGTTTCGGGTGCCGATTGGAAGTGCGCCCCTTCGCCCGTTACCTTCACCAGCATATATGGAGGAGAGGATTA
>JAUZOX010000475.1 GCA_030706265.1 Bacteroidota bacterium
AGGCATGTGGTTACCCTTACTCATCAATCGACTCAATTATGTCGATATGCAAAAGGCAGGATTAAAACTTACTGCCGAAGAAATATACAGCGTAAATCACTCCAGCCTCAAAGACGCCATTGTCCAATTTGGCGGAGGCTGTACGGCCGAGATCGTCTCCAACGAAGGTCTTGTGTTTACCAACCACCATTGCGGTTATGGTTCAATCCAGTCACACAGCACCGTAGAACACGACTATCTCACCAATGGTTTCTGGGCTTACAGCAAACAGGAAGAACTTCCATGCCCGGGTCTTACCGTACGGTTTTTAGTCCGTATGGAAGACGTAACCAAAGCAGTATTGGCCAAAGTCAATAAACAAATGTCAGAAAAGGCACGTGCCGAAGCTATTCTGGCCGTCAGCAACGAACTACAGGCCAAGGCAACCGCCGGAACCGGTTATGAGGCCCGTGTAGCGCCTTTCTATTCAGGCAACGAATATTATCTTTTTGTTTATGAAGTATACCGTGACGTCCGTCTTGTCGGTACGCCACCCGAATCCATCGGCAAGTTTGGCGCCGATACCGACAACTGGATGTGGCCCCGTCACACCGGAGATTTCAGCATCTTCCGTGTTTATGCCGGACCTGATAACAAGCCGGCGGACTATTCCAAAAACAATGTTCCCCTTAAACCCAAACACTATTTGCCGGTTTCTATCAAGGGAGTTGAACAAAACGACTTCGCAATGATCATGGGTTATCCAGGCCGTACCATGCGTTACCAGACTTCCTATGCCGTTAAAATGGGTATTGAGAAAACCGATCCGGCTATCGTCAAGATCCGTGACAAGAAACTCGCTATTATGCGTGAGTTCATGGATGCCGACCCTGCCGTCCGGATCCAGTATTCTTCCAAATACGCAGGCATTTCCAACACTTGGAAATATTATATTGGACAGATCCGCGCCCTGAAGCGGATGAAGGTAGCCGAAAAGAAAGAAAAGATCGAAGCCGATTTTGCAAAATGGGTCAATGCCGATCCAAACCGCAAGGCCGAATATGGCGAGGTGATGAGTGATTATGCCTCGGCTTACAAAGTCCTCGACCAGTACACCATTCCCCTGACTTATGCCAGTGAAGCATTGCTTGGTCCTGAAGCCGTCACGTTAGCCCGCAGTTTCGAACCGATCCTCACGACCCTGAAAAGCAAAAACAGCAAGCAACCTCAACCGGTAACAGCCCCTGCTGCCGATATGCGTGGTCGCGCCACAGCCGGTCCAATAACCAATGAACGCATCGATGCCTTCTTCAAAAACTATTACAAACCTGTTGATCAGAAAACGCTGGCAGCCATGCTCGAAATGTTTTATAAGGATGTACCCTCTGATCAGCATTTTGCCTATATCGATGCTTTGTACAAAAAATACAAGGGTGATTTCACAAAATATGCTGCAGATGCCTTTGCCAAATCCAATTTTGTAACCGCTGAAAAAGCCAAGGCCCTGTTGGCCAAGCCTACGGTCAACGGCATTGAAAAAGATCCCCTCTATGTCCTCGCTCAGGCTATCATGGCTTATTACATCGATATGAATGCCAAAGCCACTGCCGGCAACGAAGCCTTCACCCGTTCAAACCGGTTGTTCATGGCCGGCCTGCGTGAGATGAATCCGGATAAAGTATTACCTGCTGATGCCAATTCCACCATGCGCCTGACCTATGGTCATGTGTTGGATTACTATCCGGCCGATGCCGTCCACTACAATTTCTATACTACCTTGAAAGGGGTAATGGAAAAAGAAGATCCGGCTAACTTCGAGTTCATCGTACCAGCCAAACTCAAACAGCTTTATGACACAAAGGATTATGGCCCCTATGCCAACAGCAAAGGCGAAATGTGTGTGGCTTTCCTGGCCAATACCGATATAACCGGAGGCAATAGCGGCAGTCCGGTGATCAATGCCAATGGCGAACTGATCGGTTTAGCCTTTGATGGAAACTGGGAGGCCATGAGCGGAGACATTGCCTTCGAACCGGACATGCAACGCACCATAGCAGTCGACGTACGCTATGTGTTGTTTATCATCGATAAATATGCCGGAGCCAAAAACCTCATCAACGAGTTATCGGTTGTAAGATAAAAAGGTCATTCAGACTATTTTAAAAAAAAGGCTATCCCTTATGAGATAGCCTTTTTTTGTTGAAAGATTATACCATTCTATACAGGGTAAAAATTTCTATTTTTTTTTAGCCGTTTTGATTTATGAACATTTTTATTTCTACATTTACCCCCATTTTAACTTTCTTTTAACAAATCTATGTTGGATGATAAAACTATTTACTCATAACGTTTTGATTTATAGCACACTTCTCCCTCTTTCTCGCTTAAGATTTCACCTTATCAATACTTGTTGTTATTACACTAATACTTCAAATATTAAGGGTAATATCCCTATGTCTATGCCTGATTTTGTCTTATCATTAATTTTCTAATCACTAATAAAAACACCAAACATGTCTTATGAATTTATAAAAATTGCACGCGTATGAAAGTAAATCTACAATGTTTGAAGGGTAGGTTCCACGTTGTTTGTAAAAGAACAACACTTATTTTCAAACTAACATCAATTTTGCTTCTTGTAATGTCACTACAAGCAAGTGCTTTTGGTTCCACGTTTAGAAATAATGAGAATGGCCCTGTTGCTAAAGCTCCCGATGGAGTTCAACAAAAACAGCGAAAAATTACCGGTACTGTAATTGACGCTTCCACAGGTGAATCTTTGGTAGGTGTTACAGTAATGATTGTGGGTACAAAACAAGGAGTTGTTACTGACGCAAAAGGAACGTTTTCCTTAACATTACCCAATCCCAATGCAGAGATCAGGGTAACCTATGTAGGGTATGTTCAGCAACAAATTCCGGTAAACGGACAAATCAAGATCGACGTTAAACTTGCTCCGGATGTTAAGAACCTGGGCGAAGTTGTCGTTGTTGGTTATGGAACACAGAAGAAAGAGAGCGTCGTTGGGGCCATTACGATGGTCAATAACGCAGCGCTGTTGAAAGCAGGTACGCAAAACGTCACAAATGCCATTACCGGTAAACTTTCCGGGGTTTTAACCATTCAGGATACCGGTGAGCCTGGTGCTGATAATACCGAAGTCTTGATCCGTGGGGTATCCAGTTGGAAT
>JAUZOX010000476.1 GCA_030706265.1 Bacteroidota bacterium
AGACGATGAGAGGCCTGCACCGTTGGGTACATTGCCCCATATAAGAATGTCGAGTCCGGTTTCAAATTTGACACCCCGCTTTATAAATTGAGCGATTACCCCAAGTGGATAGTTTACCCATGAGTTTTCAAGGCGGGTGGTCAGTTGGTCGAATGGGAGAGCGGTTACTTCAGGTTGGTTGAGCGAACGAAAGTTGACGACGTTTTGTCCGTTTTTGCGCAGCAACAGATAAGTGCCAAAACTGAGGGCACAAGGGAAAACATAGCCGCCGTTATAGTCGGTGTGTTCGCCGATCAGATTTACACGACCGGGAGAAAAATAGATAGCTTCGGCAGAAGCATGATAAAGATTTTCAAATGAGGTTTTAAGTTCTTGTGTGGTCATAGTATTTTTATAGTTGTTTTTTATAGTGCGAATTTACAGGATTCACGCCACTTCGTAGGGGCGATTTTCATTCAAAAAGGGTACGAAAGAATAGCAAAACATGATTTATTGAACTGTTTGCAAATAAGAATTTGACCACAACACATGATCAAACCATTGACCTTGACGGTAGAATTTGAGGTTAATCATCATCTCCAGATAAATATCATCAACTTTCATTGCATACGAAACGATTCAAAGTTCCAATCACCTTTTCCGATTTCGAAACAAATAAATTTTCCCTTTGAAAAACCGTTGATTACATTCTTATTTTCCACAAAAGCTCCATTCTTCCAGATTGTTCTACCATTAAGCAATATTTGGTTCACATTAGATGCCGGAATTCCCGCAATAGAGGTAGTGGCCGATGGCACCGAAAGAGATAATCTAAATCCGGAAGCCTGATTACTAAATGATGTTTTAATCCATCCTTTTACTGATAATACTGAAGCTGAGGCATGTTTCAGGGATCCCGGTTGTGGCATTACCTGAAATTTAGAATATCCGGGCTCTACCGGGGCAATACCGCAAACATATTGCATCAAAACAGTCAAAACTCCTCCGCTCCAGGCGTGATTCCATGTTCCGCCACCAAAACCCTTGCTGCCTATTCCCCAACCTTCGAAGAGGGTTGTATAATCCGGGTGGTTGACCATTTCGTTAAAACGACTTTTGGTACGGTTCAGCGCATAATCTTCATACCCCATCTGAAACAAGGCTTCCATTATATATTTTTCCATATAGGGGCTGGCATACTCCTGAGTCTTAAACAGCTCAAAAATAGCAGGGTATTTATCCTTATCGGCCAATCCGGCCAAAACAGCTAACGCCTGGGCTCGGTCATCTGTTTTTCCCTTGTAATTGTAATGTCGATACTCTTTCCCATTCCAGAAGCTCTTGTTAAAAGCCTCTTTGAAACGATCCATTTGTCTGACATAAACAGCTTCATCTTCAGTTTTCTCAAGTAGATGAGCCATATTTTTAGCCCCCATTAGAGCAAGTTGGTACCAGGCATTTTCAATTAGCTCAATATCTACCTCTGTTCCCCAGTCACCCCAGGGCCAGCCCCCTTGGCGATAAACCAAGGTGCCATCGTCTTTAAATTTCCAGATATCCAGATAACGTTTTACTCCCGGATAATTATCGGCAATGGTTTGTTTGTCATCTGTATGCATGTAATAATTCCAGAAGCCCAAATAACCGATGGAGGCAAGCATTTGACTCGGCAATTCCTGATTCCAGTTCCCTGCCGGTATCGGGGAAAAGAGCGATCCGTCTTTTTTCTGCCATCCGATAAGTTCGTAAATACCTTTTCGGAATAGCTTATGGCTCTTTGGACAAAGAGCATAGAAAGCCTCTCCACCTTCGACTACTTCATCCCCCCACCATTGAGCCCGTTCACGGTCAGGACAATCCATATAGTTATCCCGCATGGTAACGTACAAGGTACGTAAGGCTTTTTTCCACAACCGATTATAAAACTCATCACTACATGAAAAAGAACCGGAAAAGTCGGTATCGTAACCCGTTTCACGGTATTTTAAATCAAGAATCCTGACTCCTTTTGGAATGGAATAAATCACCTTTTGACCATTCATCCAGCCAAAACATTCAAATTCCTGAATTCCTTTCTTGGTAGTATATTCAGCGCGAACATTCGGCTCACTCCCTCCATTAAAATTATCGGTACGAATATCAATGGTAAGACCTTCAGGTGCATCGATTTTCAGATAGGGTGTCACATGGATATTTGATGGTAAATGACCGACAATAGTATCTTCCGAACTTACTATCGGAAATTTTGACAGGTTTCCATAAGATTTCAATCCTGAGTTTTTCCATTGAGGTATTGGGCGCAATACCAGGTTATTCCAGGGGTAAACAGGAGGTAATCCATATTCAAAAGCATTATTCCAGTTTCCTTTAAACGTAGAAGATTGCCAGCCTCCTAAATCTTTTTGTGCATTGAAAGAAATGCTTGATTCAGAAAGACGGAAATTTGGCTGGACACCACCGCTGGTACCAAAAGCCTGATGAATGCTACTTTTCCAACTCTGGTTAGTCACAATTTCAAAATTCGGGGTAATACACTGAAATAATAATCCGGCTTTACCGCTCGATACATGGGAAAAGCCATCCTTTCCCATATACCAAACCAATACAGCTACCGTATTATTCCCTTTTTGAAGGTATGGAGCGATATCCACTTCATCATAGTAAGTATCAAGTGGATTGGGGCCGCGCTTTAATCCCCCTTCAAAAATGACCAGTTTTTCATTGATCCAAAGCCAGTATTTGGTGTCAGTGGCTATTTGCGTCAAAGCTTGTCCGGGTACACTGTCTACGGTTACCGTTTTTCTAAAACAGATCCAGGTATTTGGTACATTTTGTACATTCTGTGCTGTAATCCACGAGGCCTTCCAGTTTTGTGCCGAAACATGAATAACTAAAACCAAAAGAAATCCCCATATAAGGCTTGTTTTCATCTCAAATAAATTTAATGGCTAACTCAATATTCTATATACCGAGAATATTTTTGGTTCAATTTTGATTACAAGCCTGGCTCCGGTAATCTTGAACCAGATTTTTGATATTGCGAATTTACAGGATTAACGTCACTTCGTAGGGGTGATTTTCGTTCAAAAAAGGTACGAAAGATGGGCAAATCCTGATTTGTTGAACTGTAGAAGTGTTGCATCAATCGCCAATATTGTGCAATGCCTTAGGAAATGC
>JAUZOX010000477.1 GCA_030706265.1 Bacteroidota bacterium
CAGGCTTTTGAGCGGCTCTACGATTTTGAGTTTCATGAAGTCGGGCAACCCCCCGACATTGTGATGGCTTTTAATGGTTGCCGAAGGTCCTTTAACCGACACGGATTCGATAACGTCGGGATAAATAGTTCCCTGAGCCAACCAAACCACGTCCTCAATTTGATGCGCTTCCTGATCGAAGACTTCAATAAAGACCCTGCCGATGGCTTTGCGTTTTTTCTCGGGATCGACCACGCCCGACAACTGTGAGAGAAAACGGTCTCCCGCACGAACACCCTTTACATTTAAGCCCATGTTTTTGTAGGATTCAAGCACTTTCTCGAATTCATTTTTCCGCAGTAAGCCATTGTCTACAAAGACACAATACAATTGGTCAGCAATGGCCTTATGCAGCAGTACCGCGGCCACGCTTGAATCGACCCCGCCGGATAAACCAAGGACAACTCTGTCCTTGCCGATCTTTGTCCGGAGTTCTTTTATGGTAGTTTCAACAAATGATGACGGCGTCCAGAGTTGGTGGCAGCCGCATATGTTTACGATAAAATTTTGTAATAATCTTTTCCCTTCTGTCGAATGATACACTTCAGGATGAAATTGGATACCCCAGGTAGGTTCGCCCTGAATAGTAAACCCTGCTATTTCAACATCATGCGTACTGGCAATAATTTTAAAACCGGAAGGAATGTTTTTAATTGTATCGCCATGAGACATCCATACCTGGCTACCAATGGTCAGGCCATTTAACAATGTGTTTTCAGTGTCTATTGAGGAAAGGTTTGCACGCCCGTATTCCCTGATCTTTGACGGCATGACTTCACCGCCGGATGTATGGGCTAAAAATTGAGCCCCATAACAGACACCCAGGAGGGGAATCCGGCTTCGGATTTTAGAAAGATCGGGTACCGGTGACCCGGCATCACGAACCGAGAACGGACTTCCTGAAAGAATCACGCCCTTAATATCCTTAGTTATTACAGGGATTGCATTAAAGGGATGTATTTCACAGTATACATTGAGTTCCCTTACCCTGCGTGCTATGAGCTGTGTATATTGGGAACCAAAATCAAGAATTAATATCGTTTCTTCCATCGTGCAAAGTTAGCATCAATTTTCAAATGTTTTCTCAAATATTGTTTTGTTCCCCACATGATCTTCCAATTCTATTCTGAGTGTATTTGCAGGCTGTAATGTTATCCCTTCCAGATCGAGCGTGAGTTTTCCCGACTTACCGTCCAGGCTCATCAATACCCATTTGCCGTTTAAATATCCATGAAATGTTTTAATGCCCGAAAGATTGTCGCTGATCCGGAACTGAATGACGCCATTCTCAAGATAAGTTTTTTTACTGAAGCTGGTCAATGGGATAATGACCGGGGGAACCGTATCAACGGCAACACCGTACTTGCCGAAATTATTCACCCTGGCAACCATGAATCCCTTTAACCAATCACCTCCGACGGCATTTAACGACCCGTCATCATCAATCCGAACCATCACGGCCTTATCCCTGAGTTCCGGTTTTAAAGGCTTTGTTTTTAAGCTTAAGGTGAAATATTCATGAGCAGGCGTAAATTTATCCTGTATGCTATAAACTGCAGAAACAAGTTTGCGGTTAGCCTTTAAAGTTTTGCATCTGAAATATAAGGTATCATAAAGCCCCCCACGCAGAATCGAGATCTTCATATTAGGAGTTGCATAAATGTTATTCCGGTTTCCATAAAAGACTTTCTGATATCCGGCATGGACAACCCGGGCTATATGTGAAGCCTTACTCATCACGGGAATCAAAACCGACGAAGTATTCCCCTGAAAATCTTTTACTTCAATCTTTATCTCGTGTTTCAAATCGTCATTGAAATTAAAAATCCCGTTGTTTTTAACCTGATCATAAATTTTCAGGGGGTTCCAGGGTTCCACAAAAGATCTGACATAACAGTGTCCCGTCTTCATGCACTCCGCATAATCAAGGACACTGTTTGCAGCCCTGTTTTGTTTGAATGAAAATGTTTCCATCCTCAGGGATGTATAACATGCATCGTCCTTGTAAAACCCATACGTATACACACCGGTCGGTATCTCATTTCCGTTTTGTAAATCGGATGCATCTATTCCAAAGGTGATTTCACCACTCAAAATAATCGGACGGGGTGATGAGACCTTGTATTTGTTATCGGCTGTTGGTGTAACCAATAAATCTATGGGTGCCGCTTTACCGTTGATCCTTCCCCTTCCTTTCACCGGCATGATCCGAATACTTTTAATTCGCGGAGGAATGGTATCGGTCAGATGATAACCAAACAAAAGCGGGTTGATGGGGTATTCGGTAAGGGTATTTCTGATTTCATAATGCAGGTGCGGACCTCCCGAAACACCTGAGCTCCCTGTCAAAGCCACAATATCGTCTTTGAAGACCGGTAACTCATCCGGTTTAGGAAACAGGTCGACTTCAAATTCCTGCAACTCATATTGTTTCTGTTTTAACCATGCGGTTATTTTATCGTTGTATTGTTTCAAATGACCATATACAGAGGTGTAGCCATTGGGATGATCGATATAGAGTGAATAGCCAAAACCAAATGCCTGAACATGAATCCTGGAAACATATCCGTTGGCAACGGCATGAACCGGATACCCTTCCTGCTGATTTGTCCTTAAATCGATTCCCGAATGAAGATGATTGGGCCTGATTTCGCCAAAAGCACCAGACAGAGCCATGGGTAAATCCAATGGCCTTCTGAAATATTGGGTGGGATAAATATTCTGAGCATGAAGTAGTGAGCCGGTAAACAAAAGGAATAAGGCAAACAAACTATAACAAAAACTTTTCATTCAATAATGTTTTAATCAAATTAATATCCGCAAAAATACTACTATTCAAAACTATAAAAAACAAAACCAAGTTGCCGATGTTTATCATTATAACATCAGCCAGGCACACAACGCTTTGTTTATTACTGATTTTTAAAACCTTAATCAATCAATCGTTAAATATTTAACATATTGTCTGTTTCTGTACTTAGTAAAATTGTTTTAGTATGCTTAATTTTGCATCGTTTTTACAAGAATTGGGTGAGAATTCTTTTTCGCACTTCATCGCGTTTAATTCACTTTTCAAAAAGCC
>JAUZOX010000478.1 GCA_030706265.1 Bacteroidota bacterium
AGTTTAGCCATAACCATAAACGATGTATCAGCAGGAGTAATCACGGGAAATACTTCAGTCTGTAAAGGAGGAACCGAAACTTATACTGTTGGGAATATTGCAGGAGCTACCTCATATATCTGGACACTGCCGGCAGGAGCAACGGGAACCAGTACAACGAATTCGATTGGCGTAACATTTGGCACCAGTGCAGTATCGGGTAATATCAAAGTAAAAGGCCATAACAGTGGTGGTGATGGTACGGAAAGCACATTGGCCATAACTGTTAATGATATACCTTCAGCAGCAGGAAGCATTACAGGGAATACAACGGTTTGTAAAGGAGGAACCGAAACTTATACTGTTCCTGCAATTACAGGTGCCACTTCTTATGTTTGGACCTTACCGACCGGGGTAACGGGAACCGGCTCAACAAATTCAATAACCGTTACAATAAGTAGTAGTGCGGTCAATGGCAATATAAAAGTGAAAGGCCACAATGGTTGTGGGGATGGGGCAGAAAGCAGTCTATCCATCACGGTAAATGATCCAGGAAAAAATAATCTTACGGCCAAAGGAACCACCGGATGTGCCGGAACGGATGTCATGGTCACACTTGACGTCGATAATGGATTGCCTTTTATTGCGTTGCAATGTGATTTGAAATATCCGGATTATCTTACGCCTAAGACATCGCAAATTGTTTTAACGGACAGAGCAACAGATCATAACATTCAAACCAGTTTACCGGCTACCAATACGCTGAGGGTATTGGCTTATTCGTTAACACAGCAGGCATTTAAAGGAAATTCGGGATCGGTTGTAAAAATACCTTTTACTGTCAATAGCAATGCTGTGACCGGGAGTTATGCTTTGGAACTGATTAATGTTACGCTCGGTAATAGCCAATCCCAAAATATTCTTGACAACTCCTACAATGGAACAATGGTTATCAATGCCTTACCATCAACCGCAGGAATAATTACGGGTAACACCAACATTTGCCAACAGACAACCAATATTACATATTCCGTTCCTGTCATTGCAGGTGCCACTTCTTACATCTGGATCTTGCCCACTGGCGCTACCGGAACGAGTACCATAAATACGATTGCTTTGAATTATGGTAGCGGATCTGTTTCAGGTAATCTCAAAGTTAAGGGACATAACGATTGTGGAGATGGGGGTGAAGCCAGTTTGCCGATAACCGTTTGTTTAAGTGTAGGCATACAAGATGAATCATTAGCCAATAAAGTTGAAGTCTTTCCAAACCCAACGAAGGATATATTCTATGTAAAGATTAACAAACCATTTGAAAATGATTTTAAGGTTGAGGTTTGCAATAGCTTTGGACAGGTTATGCAGAGGGTAATAAAGAAAAAAGGCGATAATAAGTTCTCCGTGGATTTAACCAGTTATCCTAAAGGAATCTATTTTATAACGTTTTCAAATGCAGAGGCTCATTTCAATTGTAAGATTGTAAAGCAATAAGCATCATAACGCTATGCTGAACTTGAAATCATTCCTGTTTATCCAAAACAAGGCTGATGGCATTTCCTGTTTGCAATCCGCAACCAATTGCCTCTTCAGTCCTAACGATGTGATGTGATTGGAATCTAAACAGTGAAGTTTTAAACAAACAATTTTGAGGTTCGGTTAAACGTTGTAAACCAGTCGTAATACATCAAATCTGATTAGATTATCCCAATAATATCAGGATGATTGGTTCATCATCTTTTCAAGCAGCTGCGTCTTGTAAGGTTCGGCCAGGGGCAACTTGTGCTGCCCGATTGAGATCTGATTCCCTTCGATATGATCGATTTTTTGAAGATTGACAATGACAGTCCGGTGTACCCTTTGAAATGAAGCATCTTTCAGCTTTTCCTCCCAGCTTTTCAACGTTCCATGTACGACCAGCTTCTTGTCGGAGCAGTTAACCGACACATAATCGCCACAGGATTCGATGAACAGGATATCGCTGATCCCGATTTGATATATCCTCCGATCTGTCTTGATACTGATTTTCTGGGAAGCAGGCTGAATGGCCTTTTGATTGAACTTTTCTTTGGCTTTGTTGACCGCCTTGCAAAACCTTTCATACGAAAAGGGCTTGAGCAGGAAATCGACGATCTCCAGTTCGAATCCTTCGATGGCATATTGGGAGTATGCCGTCGTAAAGATGACCAGAGGGGGATGGACCAAAGAACGCAGAAAACTGATCCCCGACATTTCAGGCAGGTTGATATCCAGAAAAATCAGATCAACCTTGTTCTGATCCAAAAACGCCTGTGCCGAAAAGGCATCGCCGAATATGCCACTGCAACTCAATCCCGGACAAAGCAAGATGTCTTGTTCCAGAATCGATTGTGCCGCGGGTTCATCTTCAACGATAATGCAATTCATCCTGATTGTCTTTTTTAAGTTCAATACTTTAATGCTAAAGTTCAATCTTCAGTTCCACCCTGAAGATTCCTTCCGCTTCTTCAAAATGAAGTGAGAACCGGTCAGGATACAGCAGATTCAGCCGCTCCTTCAGATTCCGGATGCCTATGCCGCCGCTTGTATCTTCGTCGCTCCTTTCGCGTTTTGCAATGGTGTTCTCTGTTGTAAATATAAGCTGTTTTTCCCTGATTCCAATGAAAATCTGTATCTTCCCCTGACTTTTACCGATACCATGCTTGAAACAATTCTCTGCCAACGGTAGCAGCAACAAGGGAGCAATATTCCGGTTGCTGAAATCTCCTTCAGTGGTCAGGTCAACTTGTGTAACCATGGGATTTATTCTTTCCTTTTGCAGGTCGACATATTTTTTGATCGTTTCTACCTCTTTTTCAAGCGGGATGGACTCATTGGTCGTGTCATAAAGCACATACCTTAGGAAATCGGATAACTGTAAAATGACATCTTTTGTACGCTCATCCTTTTGGGATGCAAGCGAATAGATTGTGTTGAGGTTATTGAAAAGAAAGTGAGGATTGATTTGTGCCTTTAAGGCCGTGAGTTCGTGTTGCGTCTTTTCTCTGTTTGCAATCAGCATACCGGTATATTGCCAAACCAGAAATGCCACCATGGTCAATATCAGGTAGGCCCCGATGACCAAAACCAGTTCTCCGACCTTATAATACGATAT
>JAUZOX010000479.1 GCA_030706265.1 Bacteroidota bacterium
AAAGAAAGCGGCTGCACTCATCAACAATGCAAAGAAACCCTTTATCCTGTTTGGAAATGGCGTCATCATCTCGGGTGCCGAGAAAGAACTCCAACAGTTTGTAGAGAAGACCGGCATACCTGCTGCATGGACGTTATTGGGTCTGTCTGCCATGGACAGTGACCATCCGTTGAATGTGGGAATGCTGGGCATGCATGGTAATTACGGGCCTAATATCAAAACCAATGAGTGCGACGTGCTGATTGCCATCGGAATGCGTTTTGACGACCGTGTAACAGGCGATGTCAGCACCTATGCCCGACAGGCCAAGATCATCCACATCGAAGCCGATCCGGCAGAGATCAATAAAATAGTCAAAGCCGATGTCGCCCTTTTGGGGGATGCCCGGAAAGTACTGTTAAAACTGATTGAACATGTTAAGCCAAACACGCATACCGAATGGGTTGAGGAGTTCAAGGACTGCTATAAGATTGAAAATAAAAAAGTAATCCATAAGGACGTTTATCCTACCAAAGAGAAATTAACGATGGGCGAGGTGGTCCGCGTCATCTCCGAAAAGGTTAATGCGAATGCAATAGTGGTGACCGATGTCGGACAGCAGCAAATGATCGCTTCCCGGTATTCCAGGTTCAAACAAAGCCGTAGTTTCATTACTTCGGGGGGACTCGGTACGATGGGATTCGGACTGCCGGCATCCCTGGGTGCCAAACTTGGCCGGCCCGACCGTGAAGTAGTCCTTTTCGTCGGAGACGGAGGTTTCCAGATGACGATGCAGGAATTGGGGACTATTGCGCAATACCAGGTAGGGGTAAAGATCGTCATTCTGAACAACAATTACCTGGGCATGGTAAGACAGTGGCAACAGTTGTTTTTCGATAAACGTTATTCGTTTACCAAGCTGCAGAATCCTGATTTTGTCAAGCTCGCAGGCGCATTCGGCATACCTTCCCGTAAGGCAACCCAGCGTGCCGATCTGATGGAGGCTATCACCGAAATGGTGGATCATACCGGCCCCTATCTGCTCGAAGTGGTGGTTGAAAAAGAGGATAATGTATTCCCTATGGTACCGGCAGGTGCATCTGTTGAAAAAATAATTCTGGAACCCTAAAAAACAATCATCAATGAATCAGGAATTTATCATATCGGCATTTACGGAAAATCATATCGGTTTACTCAATCGTATCACTATCATCTTTACGAGACGGAAAATCAATATCGAAAGTCTTACCGTTTCTGAATCGGCTCATAAAGGGATCAGTAAATTTACCATCGTGGTCAACACCACCGAAGACCAGTGCAGCAAGGTCACCAAGCAGATCGAAAAACTGGTGGAGGTGCTTAAGGCCTATTACCTTAAAAACGAAGACATGATCTACCAGGAAATAGCGCTCTACAAGGTCTCCACCGAGGCGCTTACCTCCGGAAACCAGATCGAATCGCTGGTCCGTCAGTATAATGCAAGGATCCTTGAAGTGACCCCCGATTATACCGTTATCGAAAAGACCGGTCACAAGGAAGAGACCCAGGAACTATTCGAAGGACTGAACCAATACGGCGTATTACAGTTTATCCGATCGGGAAGAGTGGCCATCACCCGTTCACCCATCGAGAAACTCTCACAATTTCTTAAAGATCGCGATGCATTGCTCGAAAGCATCAAATAATAAATCACTAATCAATAAAAAAAACAAAAAATGGCAAAGTTAAATTTTGGCGGAGTAGTAGAGAATGTTGTTACCAGAGAAGAATTTCCACTCAAGAAAGCTCAGGAAGTTTTAAAAAATGAAGTAATTGCCGTAATTGGCTATGGTGTACAAGGACCCGGACAGTCGCTCAATTTACGGGATAACGGATTTAATGTCATCGTTGGACAACGCAAGAATTCCAAGACCTGGGACAAGGCCGTAAAGGATGGTTGGGTTCCGGGAAAGACGCTTTTTGAAATAGAAGAAGCCTGCCAAAAAGGAACCATTATTCAGTTTTTACTTTCAGATGCCGGACAGATTACATTATGGGACACCGTAAAGAAAAATCTTACTCCCGGTAAGGCGCTTTATTTCTCACATGGCTTTGGCATCACTTACAAAGAACGCACCGGTATCGTTCCACCTGCCGATGTTGACGTGATCCTGATTGCCCCCAAGGGCTCCGGTACCAGTCTTCGCAGGATGTTCCTCGAAGGACGTGGCTTGAATTCAAGCTATGCCGTATTCCAGGATGCAACCGGACGTGCACAGGAGAGGGTGATTGCTTTGGGTATTGGCGTTGGTTCGGGCTATTTGTTCGAAACATCTTTCAAGCGCGAAGTCTATTCAGACCTCACAGGTGAACGTGGAACGCTGATGGGGGCTATTCAGGGTATCTTTGCTGCCCAGTACCAGGTTTTAAGAGATCATGGTCATACCCCCTCCGAAGCTTTCAATGAAACCGTTGAAGAGCTGACCCAGAGTTTGATGCCGCTTGTTTCTGAAAACGGCATGGACTGGATGTATGCCAACTGCTCTACCACTGCTCAACGTGGTGCGCTCGACTGGTGGAAGAAATTCCGCGATGCCACCTTACCCGTGTTCAATGACCTCTATACCGAAGTTGCCGAAGGCAGGGAAGCTCAGCGCTCAATCGATTCGAACAGCCAACCCGACTATCGTGAAAAGCTGGATGCCGAACTGAAAGAGATGCGCGAAAGCGAACTGTGGCAGGCAGGTGCAGTGGTCCGTAAACTGAGACCCGAAAACGCCAAATAAAGATTGATATTGACTATTGAGTCTGCAACTGTTTTAAGAGTCAGGCCGTGTTTGGTTTTTTAGCCTGACATTTAAATGGTTGCATCCCGGATAGTCTGAATGATAAGTAAAGGTCAGGAGCGTGTTTGAGAGGATAAATGCAGATGATATCTGACAAGCACGTTCCATTTGACCGATTTAATACATATTATTTACGTATAAAAAATGGAAGCTAAAACGCTATTTGATAAAGTTTGGGATGCACATGTGGTAAAAAAGATAGTGGGTGGCCCCAGCGTGTTATATATCGACCGTCATTTTATCCACGAAGTCACCAGCCCCGTTGCTTTTGTCGGTCTGGAGAAGAGAGGCCTCAATGTATTTCA
>JAUZOX010000048.1 GCA_030706265.1 Bacteroidota bacterium
GCTTAATGATGCGATCGTCGAAAGCGAAGAACGATTGCGTTATGTGGTAAAGGCATCGAGGGAGATGGTATGGGACATGGACGTGACCACCGGAACGGTCAATTGGAATACCGGCGGGGAAAACCTCTTCGGATACTTTCCCAACCAGGTTGAAAACACACTGGACTGGTGGTCCCAGAAGCTGCACCCGGAGGAAAAGGAGAAGGTATTGGAGGGATTCAATGATTTCCTGGCTTCAAAAGAAGAATCGTGGCACAGCGAATATCGCTTTGCCAACGGGGATGGCGGCTACACCTGGGTGGCCGACAACGGTTGCGCACTGCGCGATGCCGACGGGAAGGCCTACCGGGTCATTGGTTCGATAATGGACATCTCGCAGCTGCACAAGGTCCAGGACGATTTGCTGCTTTCAAAAAAGCTGATCGAAGAAAGCGAGAAGCTGAAATCATCGCTGCTCGATAACATCAACCATGAACTGAGAACTCCCATGAACGGCATACTGGGATTTGCCGATTTGCTGGTCAACCAGGTCGAAAAGCCAGAAGCCAAAATTATGGTGGACAACATCCTGTACTCGGGCCGCAGGTTGCTTAACACCCTCAAGTCGATCATGGACGTAGCCCAGCTGGCAAGCGGCAAATATCCGGTCCACCTGAGCTTAAACGATCTTTCGGTGATCATCCAGGACCGGCTTCACCACTACACTAAGATGGCTGAAGAAAAAGGGCTTTCTATCATCACCAATATTGACAATTCGGTGATAGCCAACGTGGATGCCCCGGGATTGGTAAATGTGCTGGATCACCTGGTCAACAATGCCGTCAAATTCACGCTAAAGGGATGGGTTGAAATCAGCACTAATTACGTGAAGTCGGACAACAAATCGTTGCCCTCCATCAGCGTGAAAGATACCGGCATCGGCATCACACCCGACAAACAGAAAATCATCTTTCAGGACTTCCGCCAGGCCAGCGAAGGAAAGGACAGGAGTTACCAGGGCACTGGACTGGGTCTGACCATTGTCCAAAGGATCATGGAGCTGCTGAACAGTGAAATCACTCTCAACAGCGAACCCGGCATTGGCAGTACCTTCACCCTTATATTTCCGTCTGTCCCGTCCTCCCAAAAGATCGCCGGCCCCCTGGGACCTCCAGAAGTGTCAGTACCTCAACCTAAGCTGGAAGAGATCCTCTCGGAGGAGTATAAAGTGCTGATTGTGGAAGACGACAAGGTGAATGCCGAATTAACCAGCTTTTACCTCGAGGGGGTCGCAACGGTAGACATCGCCTATGACGGTGAATCGGCAGTGAGGATGGCGGAACACAACAAATATTCGGCTATTCTGATGGATATCAACCTGGGTGTAGGCATGGACGGTTTCGAAGCCACCAAAAGAATCCGTCAACTGCAAGGTTATAAACACATTCCGATCATTGCAACCACAGGTTATACTTTGTATAACGAAATCGAACTGATCAAAAACTCAGGATTTACGGAGTACCTGCCCAAGCCTTTTTCGAAAAAAGAGCTGATGACCAGCATCAAAAGGAATTCGCTGATCAACCAGTATTGACTCCTCGTTCCCGCCTGAAAAAAGAAAGCAGGCAACCTCCGCTTGCCTGCTCATTTTGAATAAAGCCAAAGCTTTGTAACAAACAAATCACAGGTCAACATTAACCCCGGCAGGGTTAGGTGGTGCGTTGTTGCTACTGCGTAAAAAAAGGAGATGGAAGAAAGCAATGGGACGGAATGCAATAGTTATCAAAACCTTCCATCCAATGACAAAAAAAATATTAATAATAAAAATAGGGCGCAACTGATGTTATTATGATAAACAATACTATATTTATGGCTTCAAATTACAGCATGACTTTTCCTGATTACTACCTTGCCTGTCCCGTTTTTTGCTTGTTTCCATAGCTTGTCATGTCAAAATTTGAGAGCGGTTTTTGGGGGTTTATTACGTTTATTTACGAACAGGAGTAAGAAATGCAAATATCTAACACAAAAAAATCTGCTTTTACCCTGATATCCATCTTCCTGGTCTCAGCCCTGCTCCTCTGTATCGGCGGCAACCTGCTTTACCGTTATCAGAAAAAAAATATTACGTTTGAAAAGCACAACGAACTGACTGCAATCGGCAAATTAAAGGTGGACCTGATCATGAACTGGCGCAATGAACGCCTTTCGGATGCCCGTTCGCTATTTCGCAACCGGACGCTGATCAGTCAGATCGACGGTTTGCTCAAGGGGGGCAACTACCGGGAGAATTACCGCGCGGTAAAAAACTGGTCGGGTTCCTTGTCGACGGACATACCGGATTGTACCCTGATTTTGTTGTCGGACAGTCATGGCAAAACCATATTTAACAACAATCTATCCGCACCCATGACCGGGGCTGAAGAAGAAATCCTGAAGCAGGCCAAAGCTGAAGGGAAGATTGTCTGCACGGACCTGAAACGATACAGCGACAGGAAATTCAATTTTGACATTGCCGTTCCCCTTTATCTGGACCCACGGAAACACCTTGGCTTGGTGGGAGCAGCCCTGTTACGCATCGATCCCTATACCCTGCTTTATACCGATATTCTCAAATGGCCAACCAGTAGCCTGAGCAGTGAGATTTACCTGGCCCGCCGCGAAGGCGACAGCGTACTGTACCTTACCGGATTAAACCTTCAAAGGAAAATATTTTTTAACCGTCAGATCGCATTATCCGATAAGTTTTCATTCGTGGTACAGGCTTTCAAAGGCGACAACAATATCATTGAAGGAACGGATCCCAAAGGAATACGGGTCCTCGGAGATATCATCCATGTTCCCGATTCGGAATGGTACATCATCACCAAGATCAATTCGGATGAGATTGCACAACCCATCATCGCCCTGGCTACCTGGATCATTATCATTGTAATACTGTTGATTATGGTTGAAGCACTCCTCATTTTTGCGGTATGGAGGCACCAGCTCAATAAATCAGACAGGGACCGACTGGCCTTATTACAACATTTCGATTACCTGGTTAAATATGCAAACGACATCATCATCCTCTCCGACATCAAAGGGAACATTTATGAAGTAAACGATAAGGCAATCAGTTCATACAACTATACCAGCCAGGAATTGGTCAGAATGAACCTGAGCCAGCTGCAGCCCTCCAAAACAAACGATGTTCTGGAACAGCAACTGTTATCCGCAAACGAGAAAGAGGGTTTCAGGTACGAATCGATCCAGATGGGCAAGGACAACAACGTTTTCCCGGTTGAAATTAGCGGCCGGATCATGAACATCAAAAACAGAAAATACATCCAACTGATTATCCGTGACATCACGGAACGGAAGAAAGCCGAAGAAGAGATTTCCAGTTATCAACAACACCTGCAGGAGCTGGTCGATGAACAGACTCTGGGTATGAAGAAGCTGAACCTGCAACTTCACGAAGACATAGCCGGCCGGAAATTGGTTGAGGCCAAATTACGGGAGAGTGAACAGCGGTTGAGCTTCCATTTTGAGAACTCCCCTCTAGCTGTGGTCGAACTGAACGCGGATGCGCTGATTACCCAGTGGAATAAGGAAGCGGAGCGCATATTCGGGTGGAAAGCCTCGGAAACGATCGGCAAGACGCTGGAATCGCTGGAAATGGTATACGAACAGGATATTCCGGCTGTAAGCGGGGTCATGGACAGGCTCACAAGCGGAAATGAAAACGTGGTTATCTCCTCGAACCGGAATTACACCAAAACGGGAGAGCTCATCGATTGTGTGTGGTATAACTCCATCCTTTTAGACGAATCCTCGAAAATGGTTTCCGTGATGTCGCTCGTTGAAGACATTACCGACCGGAAGAAAGCAGAAAACGATCTCCGGAAGTTATCATGGGCGGTGGAGCAAAGCCCCGTCTCGATTGTGATCACCGACCTGAACGGGATTATCGAGTACAGCAATCCCAAGGTGAGCAGCATAACGGGGTACACCCCGGAGGAATTAAAAGGGAAAAGGTCCAATTTATTCAAATCGGGAGAGACCCCCGTTGAAGTATACGCTGAGCTGTGGGAAGCAATCTCTGCGGGGAAAGAGTGGCAGGGAGAGTTTCACAACCGGAAGAAAAACGGCGAACTATACTGGGAAGCAGCTTCCATTTCACCGATCATGGATGTCAAAGGGAATATCACCCATTTCATGGCTATAAAGGAAGATATCACCCATCGCAAGATAGTTGAGGCAGAACTCAAGAAGGCCAAAACCGAACTTGAAATACGGGTCCAGGAAAGGACTGCCGAGCTGGCCAAGTCGGAAGAGCGGTTCAGAAGCACCCTTGACAACTTGATCGAAGGTTGCATGTTCATCGGGTATGACTGGAAGTTCATTTACATTAACGATGCTACCACTAAGCAATTCCATCAATCCAGGGATTACTTCATCGGGCACGATCTAATGCACTCCTTATCGGATAAGAAAATGGTGCATACGGTAAAAGGCTTTAAGGTTTCGATGGAGCTACGCAGACATAATCACTTTGTTGAAAAAGTTGATTTCGCAGACGGCACGGTCAAATGGTTTGATTTTCACGTTGAACCTGTGAGCGAAGGGATCTTCGTCATGTCGTCGGACATTACCGAACGCATCAGGGCGGAAAAGGCATTGAAGGCCCAGAGCCTTTACCACAAGAACCTGCTCGAAGCAAGCCTTGATCCGCTGGTGACTATCGGTCCGGACGGCAAGATCACCGATGTGAATGCGGCTACTGAGAAGGTGACGGGATATCCGAGAGAAAAACTCATCGGGACCGATTTCTCGGAATGTTTCACCGACCCTGAGAGCGCCCGTCGGGGTTACCAGGAGATGTTCCGCAAAGGTTCGGTCCATGACTTTCCATTGGAGATACGGCACCAGGACGGACATGTAACTTCGGTAATCTACAATGCCTCGCTCTATAAGGATGAAAACGGTAAAGTAGCGGGGGCTGTAGCCGCTGCACACGACGTGACGGAACAAAAACGCATCATCGACAAGCTTCGTGCAAGCAGGGAAGGCTTCAGAATCCTGGCCGAATCGATTCCCCAGTTTGTATGGATTGCAAAGGCGGACGGCACATTCAATTATTTCAACCAAAGATGGGTTGAGTATACGGGACTGAAGGTAGAAGAGAGCCTCGGGGAGGAATGGCTTAAACCTTTCCATCCTGTTGACAAACAGATAGCCAGTGATAAATGGCAAGCTTCTATCGAGACCGGTGAAAAATACGATCTGACCAGCCGATTGAGAAAATATGACGGGGAATATCACTGGTTTGTAATCAGGGGGGTGCCTATCTATGACAGATCTAAAAAAATCGTCAACTGGTATGGAACGTGTACCGATATCGACAGCCAGAAACAGGTAGAAAGGGAGATCAAGAAACTCAACGACGAATTGGAGCAAAGGGTTTATGAAAGGACATTCCAGCTGCAGAATGCTAATAAAGAGCTGGAGGCGTTTTCTTACTCTGTTTCGCACGACCTGCGCGCCCCGCTTCGGAGTATTGACGGGTGGAGTATGGCCCTTCTGGAAGACTGTTTTGATCAACTCGACCAGCAGGGACGCGGATATCTGACAAGGGTGAGGACAGAGACGCAGCGTATGGGAATCTTGATCGACGACCTCTTAAAGCTCTCGCGGGTTAGCCGTACTGAAATGACAAAGGAAAAAGTGGACCTTTCGGCCCTTGCCTGGAATATTGCAAACCGCCTGCTGAAAACGATAAGTGATAAACCTTACGAAGTCATCATCCATCCGGGGATGGTTGCCGAAGGGGACCCCAATATGCTGGACATTGCGCTCACCAACCTGTTTGACAATGCTTTCAAATTCTCTTCGCTGCAAGCCAAACCGCGGATAGAGTTCGGACAATCAAAGCTGAAAGGGAAACCCGTCTACTGGATAAAAGACAACGGGGTGGGATTTGACATGTCGTATTCCAAAAACCTCTTTGGTGCATTCCAACGTATGCACAAACAATCTGAATTCCCGGGTACCGGAGTTGGCCTGGCAACGGTACAGCGGATCATCAGCAGGCATGACGGCCGCATATGGGCTGAATCGACTGTAAACAAAGGAACTACATTTTACTTTTCAATAACATACTGATCTTATGAATTCAAAAACCATCCTCCTGGTTGAGGATAACAAGAGTGATATTGAGCTGACAAAGCGCGCTCTGAAAAGAGAACACATCATGAACGAAATCACCGTTGTTGAAGACGGAAAAGAGGCGCTTGACTACATGTTTGGCACTGGAGCCTATGCAGGGAGAGACCTGTCAAAGATGCCTACGTTGGTTTTGCTGGACATTAAACTTCCGATCATAGATGGTTTGGAAGTACTGAAGCGTATTCGTGCCGATGAGCGAACACACCGTCAGGTTGTTGTAATCCTGACCTCCTCGAAAGAAGAACACGACTTGATAACCGGCTACGATCTTGGAGTAAATGGCTATATTCGCAAACCGGTGGATTTCATCCAGTTTGCCGAAGCCATAAAATATCTGGGTTTGTATTGGCTTGTAGTAAACGAACCACCCCCTACAGGAAATTTCGGAACAAAGTAATACAAATCAATAAATGATGGTTTCATGTTTTAACAGTGTATTAATACTGAGAATGTTCATCAATTTAATCATTTGCTAAAAACGACCTTATGGAAAAACCAATACATATATTGATTATCGAAGATAATGAAAGCGACGCGGAACTCATTGTCAGGCACCTTATGAAAGCCGAACGCAATATCACCTACGAGATAGTGGATAACGATCTGCAGATGAAGTCGGCACTTGAGTTCCATCAATGTGATATTGTCATTTGTGATTATTCACTGCCACAGTTCAATGCTGTCGAGGCATTGCGAAAGTTTAAGGAATTTCAGATTGACATCCCCTTTATTGTGGTTTCAGGTGCAGTCGGGGAAGAAACCGCAGTCGAGGTTATGAAAGCGGGTGCGCATGATTATGTAATGAAAGACAATCTAACGCGATTGGTACCTGTCTTCCATCGTGAACTTGCCGAAGCGGAAATGAGACGTAAACATAAAACCGCGGAGAAGCAAATCCTGCTTCAGGCCCAATTGCTAGACCTGATCAGCCAATCGGTTATCATGGTCGACAAATCCAATATTATCACATACTGGAACAAGGCTTCAGAGTATCTGTACGGTTGGTCTGCCGACGAGGTCATAGGACTAAATTTAAAAGAGGTCCTAATCCAGCATGCTTCCGTGCATGCATTCTCGCATGATATAAAGAAGAGTATGTTCAAAGGTGAGAACTGGTCATTTGAGATGACGGTCATCAAAAAAGACGGTTCTTCGGTTCCAATCTTCACCACCCATACCCCCATACTGGATCAGAACGGAGAGCTGAATGCAGTCATCGGTATTTCTTACGATATCATAGAACGCAAGAAGACGGAGGAAGCGATGTTGAGAAAGATCGAAGAGCTTGCTACTTCAAATGAGGAGTTGAACCGGATAAACCGGGTTACCATCAGCCGGGAGATGCGCATGATAGAATTAAAACAGCTGTGCAACGATTATGCATCGTTGCTTGGCATCGACCGGCCTTTTCCTTTGGCCTTTTTAAAAGAAACTGATCATCAAAAACGACAAAGACATGACTGATGTTGAGAAGCAATTGATAATTGAAAACAATGAATTGCGAATCCGTTTGGCAGAAAACAAAATGTTGATTAATGCTTTGAAGGATGATGATACGGATTCAAATCAGGTTATGACAGGTGATTGTCCGAATAACGCCGGATCATCTTCCAAAGACGATCCTTATGAGTTTATCATCGGCGAGATGAAAGAAAGTGCCTGTGTTCTTTCAGAAGACAACAGCATCATCTATTGTAATAAACTTTTTGTTGAAACTTTCGCTATCGCGGGCGTGTCCATCCTTGGCAAGGATATTCTTAAAGTCGTTTCCAGAAATGATAAAAACATCATGGAAACATTGCAGCGCGCCCGCAAGAAAGGAAAAAGCAGCATCGTGATCACTTTTATAAACCACACCGATGTGGTGAAGTACTTCCTGCTTTCGGTGAGTTCTTTATCCTATAATTCGTCGTTTGAATTATTCCTTTTGTTTACCGATATCACCGAGATCAAGGACAACAGGTTAACCAACGAGCTATTGCTGAACCATGCCCGGTTAGCCGCACTAAACATCATGGAGGATGAAATTTCGGCAAAGAACGAACTTGCAAAGACGAATAAAAAGTTGATCGAAGAGATTAGGGAGCGCAAGAAATCGGAACTAGAGCTGCAGCAAAGCAGATTCAACTTATTGGAAGCTCAAAAAATAGCCCGTATCGGTAACTGGATATATGACCTTAAATCGAAACAGCTTGTATTTTCGGATGAAATATACAGGATATTTGGCTTTGAGCTTTCCCATCATGCATTGAGTTACGAAGAGCTTAAAAATTTAATCCGCCCCGAATATTGGCAACCTATTGATGAAACTTCGCAGGCCGCGATAGAAGAGGGCGTCAATAAGCACCTGGAGATAAAGATTCATCGCAGGAATGGGGAGAGTTGCACTGTTTACGTTATTTTCACACCCGAGTTCAATGCCGCCGGAAAGATCATCAAACTCAACGGAACGGTACAGGATATCACCGAACGCAAAAAGATCGAAGAAGCGCTCATCAAAGTGAACCGCCTGTACAATGTGATCAGCCGCATCAATCAGATGATTGTCCATAACCAACGCCGGGAGACCATATTCAGCGAGGCTTGCAACATAGTGATCAGACACGGCAAATTCAGAATGGCCTGGATCGGTTTGCTGGATGAGGAAAAAGAGACCATCGTCCCGGTTGCCTGGGCGGGGGCCGAACACGGATATCTGAAAAAGATAAAGGTGATTCCTTACACGAACATACCCGAAGGAAACGGGCCCACAGGGCTGGCAATCCGAAAGGGAAAATACTTTTACTGCAACGATATCGCCCATGATCCGGTCATGTCTTTATGGAAAGAGGAAGCATTGGAAAGGAACTTCAGGGCTTCAATTGCCTTTCCGATAAGGCTTTTCGGTAAAGTGATCGGCGCTTTTACTATTTACGTAACCGAACCCCACTTTTTCAATCAAACCGAAATCGATCTGCTTTCACAGGTTACGTCAGATATCTCCTTTGCACTGGAGGTGATAGAAACAGAACAAAAGCGTCTGGAAGCGGAGAAAGCCATTAAAAAAATGAATGCCGAACTGGAACAACGGGTCAATCTCAGGACGCAACAGCTCGAGCAAGCCAATAAGGAACTGGAGGCGTTCACCTATTCGGTTTCGCACGACCTCCGCGCCCCGCTGAGAAACATCAACGGCTGGAGCCAGGTTTTATTGGATGAATGCAAGGAGAGCCTTGGAGAAAATGGACTCAAATACATGGACCGGGTACTGTCGGAGACCCTACGGATGAATAATCTGATAGAAGATCTTATGAAACTTTCAAGGGTAACCCTGATCGAAAAGAAAAAGGAATCGGTTGATCTGACGGGCATCGCAAACACCATCGCCCACAGGTTACAGGACAAACCCATCAACCATCAACTTGAAATCATCGTTCAGCCCGGGCTCAGGGCAACCGGAGATCCGCGTCTACTTGAAATAGCCCTTACCAACCTCCTTGAGAATTCCTACAAGTTTACCGGTAAACTGTCTCATGCCGTCATCGAGTTTGGTGAGTCAACCATTGACGGAAAACAAACTTTCTGGGTCAGGGATAATGGGGTCGGATTTGATATGGCAAACGCAAAGAACCTGTTTGGCGTGTTTCAAAGGATGCACAACCAAAATGACTTTCCGGGTACCGGCATCGGCCTGGCAACCGTCCAGCGCATCATCCACCGGCATGACGGAATAATCTGGGCCAACTCAAAAATAAACGAGGGCACTACCTTTTACTTTACTATACCGGAAGAAAGTTTCTGATCAGCTATAACACTTTAACAACAAACCAATTGTTCACAACGCATCTTTTATTTGTTTAAAAACCAACTCCAATTTAAAAAACGAATCATCATAAAAAGGCTGACGTTACCGAATATTGCTGTTTTGGTTTTTTTCTGTTTTCTTTCATGATTGGTTAATGATGGGTTGCAGAGGCGCAAGATCTTGCGTCTCTGTTTTTAATATAAAACTGTCAATAGAAAATCCACCCCGGACTGATTGAAAGAAGATGCCCTATTTCCCTGATTGAGGACCCTCAATGGATGAGCTATAGATAACGTCTTTAAAAGATAACAGGCCTCTTTATTGGCCTTTTAGATCTAAATGCCGGGTTGCACTAATGCCTTAGTTGATAACATTCCGCAGGCGGCAAAGATATCCAGTCCCCGTGATGCTCGAGTAGTAGTCAGGATTCCCTTGTGATTGAGCGCTTTGTTAAATGAAGCAATGGTTTCGTCATCCGAACCCTCAAAGGGAACTCCCGGAATAGTATGAAAACGGATCAGATTGATCCTGCATTCAATGCCATTGAGGATGCGGGCCAGTTCCTTGATGTGCCGCGGGGTATCATTAAACCCCTTGAACATGATGTATTCAAAGGAGACCCGTCGCTGCGGGCCCATTGGAAAAGACCGGATCTCATTGAGAACTTCACGAATCGGATATGCCTTCTGAACCGGCATAATCTTACTCCGTTCATCATCAAAAGGATTATGAAGGCTGATGGCCAGGTGGCAGTTGCTCCTTTCCAGGAATGCCCGGATGCCGGGAATAACGCCGATTGAGGATACGGTAATCCTCTTCGGACTCATGGCGCAGCCCCAGTCGGATGTTAGTATCTCCAAGCTGTCAAGAACGTTTTGAAGGTTATCAAAAGGTTCGCCCATACCCATATACACCAGATTGGTAACCTTATCGCGTTCAGGAAGGCTGAATAGCTGATTAAGTATCTCTCCCGCAGTAAGTTGCCCCTGGAAACCCTGTTTGCCCGTCATGCAGAAAAGACAATTCATCTTGCATCCCACCTGTGAGGAAACACAAAGCGTAGCTCGGTTCTGGTCGGGGATATAGGCCGTTTCTATGAACTTATCCTCTTTGGCCGGATATAGATACTTTTTAGTTCCATCGACCGAAGCCTGGACTTTGAGCGGTTCGCAGAGTCCAAACTCAAACCTTTCACTCAACCGGTCA